>JAZUEA010000132.1:0-1752 GCA_045639945.1 Myxococcota bacterium | reverse complement strand
GATCGATTTTGGATTTATCCATTGCATCGATGAAGAATCTGACTTGCAGCAATTCATTGAAAACGGCGTATTAGATTACATGAAGTCGATGTACTCTTCTGGAATTATTAAGCATTTCGGAATGTCATCGCATTCACCAAGCGTCGTACACAAAGTGTTAGATATGCATTTGATTGAGATGCTGATGTTTAGCATCAATCCTGCATATGACTATCAACACGGCGATGAATATGGCATCGGCGAAGTAGCAGAGCGCCAAGAACTCTATCGACGCTGCGAATCGCTGGGTGTGGGTATCTCTGTTATGAAGCCATTCGAAGGCGGCCAATTGCTCAACGCAAGCACGTCGCCGTTTGGCACAGCGCTCACGCGCAATCAGTGCATTCAGTACGCACTCGATAAGCCAGCAGTAAAAACTGTGCTCTGCGGAGTTCGTAACTGCGCGGATTTAAAAGACATTCTCAAATTCTTAAGCGCAACGTCCGAAGAACGCAACTACTCGATTTTGGGCACTTTCACACCGATCGAGGCAAACGGCATTTGCACCTACTGCAACCACTGCCAACCGTGCCCTGCCGAATTAAACGTGGGACTCATCAATAAGTACTACGATCTCGCGCACGCAGGCGACGAACTCGCCCAAGTGCACTACCAAACGCTCGAAAAAACCGCGGGCGACTGCGTTTCGTGCGGTCACTGCGACAGCCGCTGCCCTTTTCACGTACGTCAAACCGAGCGTATGGCAATCATTCGCGACTATTTCGGCAAATAATCCAGATACAAAAAAGCCCCGCTCAAAGGCGGGGCCTATTTACTAAGCCGAAAACGACTCAGTCGAGCGCCATGTGGTGACGGGCGATCTTGTAAGAGATGGCGCCGTCGACCGGGCAAACGTGCTTGCACATGAGGCAGCCGAAGCACTTGTCTTCGTCGACCTGGGCCTTGCGGTCCGCATCGAGCGAAATGGCGAACGCACCACCGTCGCGGCAGCTCAAGTAGCACTGACCGCAGCCAACGCACTTTTCCTTGTCGATGACGGAGATCGCCTGAGTCTCGTGACTCAAGTGCGACGGATCGGTGACGTTGGGCAACGCCTTGCCGATCATGTCCTTCAAGGACGCGTAGCCGTGCTCGGCCATGTAGTACTGCAAGCCTTCGCACATATCTTCAACAACGCGGTAACCGTGGTTGAGAATGGAGGTGGTGACCTGAAGCGTGGTGGCGCCCATGAGCAAGAATTCAGCGGCATCGATCCAGGTGTAAATACCGCCCATGCCGGAGATCGGCAGGTTAAAGTCCTTGTCCATGAAGAGGTCGGCCAAGAAACGAAGCGCGATGGGCTTGCAGGCCGATCCTGAGTAACCGGAAGCCGCGGACTTGCCAGCGACGTTCGGCAACGGAACCAAGGTTTCGAGATCGACAGCCGTGATCGCGCGAACCGTGTTGATGAGCGAAACCGCGTCGGCACCACCGTTCTGAGCGGCGATGGCCAACGGCGCCATGTCGGCAACGTTCGGCGTCATCTTGGCGATAACCGGAATCGAGCAAGCCTTCTTGCAGAGCTCAACGGCCTTTTGAACGACAAGGGCATTCTGACCAGCCTTGTGACCAGTGCCTTCAACCGTCATTTGCGGGCAAGAAAGGTTGCACTCGATCATGTCGGCGCCGGCATCTTCGGAACGACGCGCCAACTCGGACCAGTCAGACTCACGAGTAAGGCCCATGATCGAAGCGATCATCACCTTCTTCGGG
>JAZUEA010000131.1:0-7665 GCA_045639945.1 Myxococcota bacterium | reverse complement strand
CAATCCCAACATTCATCCCGGTGCAACCGAAATTTGCGACGCCATTGACAACGACTGCGACGGCCTCACCGACGAAGATTTCGACCAAGATGGCGATGGTTACACGACTTGTGCCCAAATTCCGGATTGCAACGACACCGATCCGAACGTGCATCCCAATGCGGTTGAAATTTGCGATCGCAAAGACAACGACTGCAACGGTCTCACCGACGAAGGTTTTGACCAAGACGGCGACAGCTTCACAACTTGCGGTGGCGACTGCGACGACAACAATCCCAATATTCATCCCGGCGCGGCTGAGATTTGCGACTACATCGACAACAACTGCAACGGCGAAATCGACGAAGGATTGGACCAAGACGGAGACGGCTACTTGCCTTGTTGCCCGCCTGACGAATACGGAAATCCTCAAGAAATCTGCAGGATTTTAGATTGCGATGATAACAATCCAAACATTCATCCCGGCGCGATTGAAACCTGCGACAGCGTGGACAACGACTGCGACGGCGACATCGACGAAGATTTTGTTGTCACCAACCAAGATGGCACGCCCATCGATCAAAACGGCAACGAGATCTTGGCCGGCACAACAGACGGTTTGATCTACAACACGTTGGATCACTGCGGCGCTTGTGGTGCTTCGTGCAAATCAGAAACCGCCACCACCGAATGCAACTTGGGCGTTTGCGAAATCATCGCCTGCGAAGCCAACTTTGTCGATGCCGACGGTCTTGCTGAAAACGGCTGCGAACTCGATTTGCGTGACGCAGAGCAAACCGCAGGCGATACGACGGACGGTTTGGAAAAAACGTGCACCGAACCCATGTATCTCG
The DNA here is from genome assembly GCA_045639945.1 of Myxococcota bacterium. Classification (GTDB taxonomy): domain Bacteria; phylum Myxococcota_A; class Bradymonadia; order UBA7976; family UBA1532; genus UBA1238. The sequence goes on along the minus strand of JAZUEA010000131.1, from coordinate 6,832 downwards.
AAGACGTAACAAGCGTTTTCGCATTTTCAAGCAGCGCTGAAGCAATAACGTTGTACAACGAAGCCACAGACTGCACTTGCGTTGGCCACAATTCGAGTTCCGCCGACACCACGCAGAACAGCAATTTCTCAGGTCCAAATGTTGAATGCTCCATTGAGCGAGACTCACAAACCAACGTTTGTTTGAATCTGGACGAACGTACCGTTGCTTCGGAACGCTGCGACTATAAAGACAACGACTGTGACGGCTTTGTGGATGAGATTTATGTGATCACAGATACAGACGGCACGCCCATCGATGTGGACGGCAATCGGCTGACCAGTTCACACGAAGATCGCAAAAAATATCAGTATTTCACCGACGACGCCTGCGGTGATTGCGAAACGCGCTGCGGATTCAACAGCGAAACCAACCAAGCGACCAGTTGTCAAAAGAATCAAGAAACCAAGAAATACGAATGTGCTCCGAGCGAAGATTAAAACTTCTCAATTTTTTGATTTCCTGCCTCAATTTTTAAACCGCTCGAAACTGCAACATCCTAAAATCACTAAAAAAAGCATCGAGCGTTTTCAAATACATCGCGGCCCTTTCGCTTCCTATTTCAATCGGATAAATTCGCAGGACGGAGGTAATCACGATGAACCGCACTCTGCTTGCTTTGCTTTGCTGCTCCGCGGCTATTTATTGCGCTGCCTGTGACGATGATGATGCTAGCGGCGCAAGCGCTGGAGATTCCGGTATTTCCCTTGACAGCGGCCTGCGCACAGATAGCGGAACAGCCGTTTTAGATTCTGCTCTCGAAGATGCAGTAATTGATGCTGAAATCATCGCAGATTCCACGGTTGCCTCAGACGCTGAAATCGACGCAGAAGCTGAAGACGCTGAAGTTGAAGATGCAGCCGTCGACGCTGAAATCGAAGATGGTGAAATCGATCCTTGCGCAAATCCCACCGAGGAAATCTGCGACGGCATCGACAACGACTGCGATGGCGAAACCGACGAAGGTTTTGAAAACATCGAAGAAATCTGCGACGGCATCGATAACAACTGCAACGGCCAAATCGATGAAGGTTTGCACCTGGGTGAACCCTGCGAATCCGTGGGTATTTGCGCAGGCGACATCGGCGTTTACGAATGCGACGGCGAAGGCGGCGTTCGTTGCAGCACCGGTCCTGGTGGCTCAAACACGCGCGCTCTTGAATCCGAACTTTGCAACGGCTTAGACGACGACTGCGACGGTGAAACCGACGAAGATTTGGGCTTGGGCGACGCTTGCACAGGCATCGGCGCTTGCGGCGCTGGCACGCTTGAATGCGAAAAAATCGGCGACCAGTACACAGGTCAAACCATTTGTTCCAGCATGCCAACCGGCTCAATGCCTCAAAATACCAGCGAAATCTGCAACAATGTCGATGACGACTGCGACGGCCTCACCGACGAAGATTTAACGCGTAGCTGCTACTACGGTGCGCCGGGCACGCAGGATGTGGGCGAATGTCACGCGGGCGTTGAAACCTGCAACGGCGGCGTCTTCGGTGATTGCGAAGGCTACGTGATTCCAACCGCTGAACTTTGCGACGGCAAAGACAACGACTGCAACGGCGTAATCGACGACAACATCAATGTGGTTGAAATCTGCAACAACATCGATGACGACTGCGACGGCCTCACCGACGAAGACATCCCTGAAACCGAAATTTCTTGTGGTTTTGGCGTTTGCGCCGCCACCGGTATTCGCAGGTGTGAAAACGGCGGATTCGTTGACGACTGCACGCCGCACGAAGCAACCGGCAACGACGACAACTGCAACGGCATTGACGAAGACTGCGACGGCATTACCGACGGAAACTACGTTGGTGCTGAAACCACTTGCGGCTTAGGTGAATGCGCCACCACCGGCCGCATGGCGTGCGTGAACGGCGTAGAAGTCGATCAGTGCAGCGCGCCACTCACCACCGGTCCAGACAACAACTGCGACGGCAAAGACAACGACTGCGATGGCGAAACCGACGAGCACTACCTTGGCGACGCCAGCTGCTGCAAAGGCATTTGCTGCGACAACGTCGTTCCTTCTGCATGCGTAAACGGCCAAGTCATTCCCTGCCAGTCTCCAGAACCGCCCGCTGACGCCATCGAATTCATTTGCAACGGCTTGGACTACGACTGCGACGGTTACACCGACGAAGACTGGGGCACTGGTCCGGAAGCCTGCGGTACACCCGACAATCCTCGCGAGTGCGTGACCGAAGACAATCCCGGCTGCGGAACAGGCGTTTGCTACAACCCGAATGACTGGGATGAGTGCCTGTACGGCGAAGAAATGAAGTGCGAGCCCTTCGCGCCCAGAAGCGAAATCGACAACGACTGCAACAACGAAGACGACGACTGCGACGGCGAAACCGACGAAGATTTCGTTACTTACTCCGATACCTGCGGTTTAGGCGTTTGTGAGCGCACCGTTGAAATCACCTGCATCAACGGCGTTCAAAGCCAGTGCATTCCGGGCGATCCGTCCAACATTTCCGAAGCTGCATGCAACGGTCTCGATGACGACTGCGACGGTTACACCGACGAAGACGTTGAACAGTTCATCAACCGCGAAGTCCGCTTGACCACCTCGCAGGCAACGACTGCTGGCTTTACCGCCGCTGCACAATATCCGCAATTTGTGGATACCGGCCGAGACCTCATCGCAGTTTGGACGGAATCACACTCCAAGACCGAAGGCGACGGCGAAAACACTGTCACCACCTTCGATGAAAAGAGCGGCATTTACATGGCGCGCTTCTCGTACGCCGGCGTCATGAGCGGCAACGCCAAGCCTGTCGTAACAGGCGCCACCGCGTTCCGCTACCCGAACATCGCTAAGACAAGCAGCGGCTTCATCGTTGTTTGGAACGAGCAGTACATCCAAAACAGCAACGAAACGTTCCAAAAAATCGGCTTCAACACCATCGACGCGAACAACAACAACATCGGCACGCCCAAGTACATCACTTCGACCAACACCACGCGTAACCAGGTTGATGTTGAGTGCCAGGCCAACCAGTGCGCCATCGCTTGGATCGAACAGAAGCTCGACAAGAGCCAAAACTTGCTCAAGCTCGTTAAGGTGAACAACAACGTGGCGAGCTCCGAAACAACGCTCGCTGACAACAGCAATGGCACGTCCGTTGAAGTCTTCGCTCCGGATTTGGTCGCTCTCGCAAATGGCGGATTCGCTGTTACCTACACCACTTCCAAGGCATTAGGCGGCAACGACGCGCAGGGCAACCCGCTCAAGCGCCAAAGCGTTTACTTCCAAAAGTTGGACAACAACGGCAACCGCACCGCTGGCCCGACTCGCATTTCCAGCGAAGATTACAACGCCAACACAGCCGCTTTGATCGAGCGTGACGGCGGTTACGCCGCAGCGTTCATCGGCAAAGGCGGCGAAGAAGTCACCTTCGAACTTTTGGACAGTAACGCAAACATTACCAAGTCCGTTACGCTGACCGGCACGACCGAAACGCCGATTCAGCAAGCCATGTCCCCCAGCCTGGTTAAGACCAGCGACGGCTTCGGTTTGGCCTGGAACGACAAAGCGCTCGTCAACAACTTGACGCCGGACAACTCCGAAGTTCGCTTCCAGCACTTCGACGCCAACGGCAACGAATTCAACAACATCGTTCGTATTTCCAACAACGCCGCGCAGAGTTTGTCGCCTATCATTTCGTGGCGTAACCAGGACGGCGCCGGCACCTTCTCGATCATGTGGTACGACGAACGCATCGGTTACACTGGCTACACCGAAAACGGTTCTCGCAAACCGGACGACAATCGTCACTTCGAGATCTTCTACACTCAAGGCACGATGGGCTGCGCGCCGTCTTCTCCTGCGGCCGTTTCCGTTAATTAATAGAGGTCACGATGCTCGTTCTCGTTACTGGAGCCACTGGTTTCATCGGTCATCACGTTTGCCGAGAATTGCTGGAGCGCGGACACCAAGTTCGCGCTTTGGTGCGCCCAACTTCCAATCCATTGGGTGAATCGCTGGCAAACGTTGAAACCGTTCTTGGTGATGTGACCGTCCCGGAATCATTAACCAAAGCAGTAGAGGGCGTTGAAGCGGTCATCCACCTGGCAGGTGTGAAACAAGCGGGCCAAGTCTCGCTGTACCATCGCGTCAACACCAGTGGCACACGTCACATGGCCGAAGCAGTCGCGGGCAAGGTTAAGCACTTTGTCTACATGAGCACGATTTCGGCGCAAGGTCCGTCTCCGGTGCAAACGCCACATATCGACGCATGCAACGAAGCGCCCATCAACGATTACGCCATGAGTAAACTCGAAGCCGAGCGCGCACTGGCTAAAATCGACGTGCCTGCCACCGTTCTTCGTCCTTGTGTGGTTTACGGTCCAGGTGACAGCGACATGCTCGCCTGGGCCCGACTCATGCGCCGCCGCCTCGCGCCGCTCGTTCCCGATTTGGCCATGTCTTTCATCCACGTTGAAGATTTAGCGCGCGCCTGCGTGGACATTGTGGAAAAAGACAACGTCAAGTTTGGCCCCTACTTCCTCAGCGACGGCCATCCCATCACAATGAGCGCGTTTGTGGATCAACTCGAGCGTTTGTGCGCTCATCGCTCGGTTTTGCGCTTGCCGTTGTCCTCTCGCCTGCTCGCCGCCGTCATTCCCGCATTGGAACGCATTGCGGCGTTGAGCGGCGTGGGCCCGTTCACGGTTCGTCGTTTGCACCAGCTCTCCGCTTCTGGTTGGGCCTGCTTGCCGAATCGCGCTCACGAAGATTGGGGATTCGAGCCCAAACGCACACTCATCGAGGCGCTTCCCGAAGTTTTCCAGTGGTACCGCGACCACGGCTGGATTGCCCGCAATAACTGATCTTTCCCGAATCCATTCCCTACTAACATTTCCAGTCATTTAAGCGTCCAGATTCTGGACACTGCTGAACACTGCGGACGCTTTTTTTACTCTCCCAAATTCAAAACTCGCTGAAATTATTATTTTTTTAAATTGGCACGCGTTTTGCAAAAGACCTCGCGTCATTCATCACGAGGTCTATCATGATTACATTCTGCTTTGCTTTAGTTCTTATTCTCTCTTTCACGGCCGCCAACGCGATGCCAAACCAGCCTCTTGCTGAGTTTGAAGAAATCAGTGTAACCGACGAAAATAATTTAGAATTCAGCGTAGACGACACCGCACCTGAAATTCCCAAATGCAAGCAAGAGGATTCTTACGAACCAAATGACTCGCGCACTCACGCACACATGGTTAAACCAGAAACAGAGATTCATGCTGCATTGTGTGCCGGCGATCAGGATTGGCTACGCATGAAATTAGAACCCGGTTTGTACGAGGTACAATTCAAAGCTGACCAAAGCAGCTCGCGACTTTCTATGTATGCACCTCGCTCACGCAAAGCTCGCGTTCAGCTTCGCCCAAGTGAGAAGTGGCAACAAATCAGAATTCGCAAATCTGGCCGCCATGTCTTCTCTATTGTGCAAAAGAACAAGAAAGCAGCCGAGACATTCTACAGTATTCAGATCAGACCTGTTACTTCTCGGAAATCAAAAGACAATTTCAAATTGCATCAACAAACGAGCCAACAAGCCAAATCGCAGAATAGGGCTTCTTTTCCACAAAAGGCTGTTCATTGACATTGTTTTTCTGAATAGCTAAGCTCGTGATCACGCAATCATTTTCACACAACACGGAGAATCCAATGCGTAAGTTCTTCCTCATGGCGGCCCTCTGCCTCTCCCTCGTTGCTTGCGGTGGTGCTAGCAAGAAGAGCAGCAGCAAAGACACTCGCTCCAACTACGAAAAGCTTGAATCTGTCGAAACCGACCTCAATAAGGCGGTCGATGACGTCCTCGGCCCGCTGGATAACTTCGATCCCATGATCGCTTCGCTCGAAGCCATTCCGACCAAGTACAACATGAGCCAGGATGACTACAAAGCCTTCGTTTTGGGCGCGATCCAGGGTGAATTCGTTCCGCCGGCCGATGCCAACGACGACGTGAAGGCTGAACTCAAGCAGTTCTCCACTGACTTCAACAAGTTCTACAACAGCATCATGAACGCGCCTGCCAACAGCAAGGCGCTGGTCAAGACCGTCGGCCAATCGATCCTCGATATCCCCGTCCTCACCGCCAAGGCGAGCGCTGAAATCGCCGCCGACCTTGCGAACCCGCTTGCCAAGAAGTCCGACAAGGCCAAGGCTCAGGCCCGCAAAGATGGCTTGGAGGATATGAGCAAGAACATGCTCGCCAAGGCCGAAGAAATTCAGGGCAAGATTGTAGACGCCCCTTCTAAGGCCGCTGCTGCTCCTGGCAAGTTGACCAGCGCTCTCAAGAAGGCTGGCATCGACAATGTCGAAGGCGCCAAGAAGACGGCTGAAGACACCGCCGAAGATGCCAAGAACTCCGCCACCGGTAAGAAGACAAACAAGAAGAAGTAATTCGTCATCTCTGCTGCGAATTTAAGCGCTTCCCAAAAGGAGGCGCTTTTTTGTATGTAGGCGAAAGAAATCAGATAGCGGCAGGCACAAAAAAAGCCTTGAAGCTTTTTTAGCCTCAAGGCTTTCCGCGTCCCCAACGGGATTCGAACCCGTGTCGCCGGCGTGAAGGGCCGGTGTCCTAGGCCGGACTAGACGATAGGGACCCATGGACGAGAAATTGTTTTTTGTTGGCTGCAGCTGGTTGAAAAGTACCTCCCGAGTTTTACCTCGGGAGGCTTTCCGCGTCCCCAACGGGATTCGAACCCGTGTCGCCGGCGTGAAGGGCCGGTGTCCTAGGCCGGACTAGACGATAGGGACCCATGGGTCATC
>JAZUEA010000130.1:0-2794 GCA_045639945.1 Myxococcota bacterium | reverse complement strand
CAACGTTCAAACCGATGCTGAGGATGGCAGCCTGCGTCTTGATGTTGGCCAAAACGACCAAGCACAGTGCGCCGATCTGGCAAACAATGAACTGGCCTTCTTGGAAACGAATGAAGAAGGACTGACGGTTGGTCAGGCCTTCAATTGATTCCAATGCGTCACCAAGGTGACCGAGGTGAGTGAGTGCCTCTTCCAACAAAATAGGCTCGTGTGGCGGAGAGAGGCGCTGAGCTTGGCACTTTCCATTAACGAAAATTGCCGCACCTATCACTCCAGGCACTTCGCAGAGTCTGGCGAGGATGTCATCCATACTGTTCTCCGTATTTTCTCGGGCGTCCACCGCCGTCGCACTTGCTTAAAAACAGGCGCGATGCATTAAAATCTAAAAGAGCGGCCCTGAATGAGAGCCGCTCACGCGCAGTTGGATCAGACCTGCTGACTCAACGACGAAGCAAGGTGCTCGATCATGCGCTCTCTGTACAAGAAGCAGTTCTGGACCTTGTTCAAGCCGTTGTAAATAGCGATGGCCATCTTTTCGCAAGTGCCGTAACCACAAGCGCTGCAGTTGAGGTGATCCTTGGGTTCGCGCTTGCCCATCTGGCGGTAAATATCGTCGAACTCCTCCTTGGAGGGGATCATGATGTTCACCTGGCGAGAGCGGTCGATGTAGCTGCGGTCGTACAGACCAGGCTTCCACTTGGATTCGACGATCTTCGCCAATGCCTTAGCGGTGCGCTGCTCGCTCGTCTGGAGGAAGGCGAGGCCGGAGCGCTTGTGAAGCTCTTCCATGTGGATACGGCGCTGATCGACGTAGTACTCGAGTTCTTCGTACGGCGTGTCCTGCATGCCGGTACCGGTACCACCGTTGCAGCCCTTTTCGCAGTTAAGGCAGTCGATCACGGCCGGAACGTGACCGTTCAAGATGCTGCCCTTAACTTCGCGGAAGTACGGATAAACCGTCTGCGGACCTTCGATTTTACGCGTGGTGGCGTGCGCTGAGGGATCCCAGCGCTCCAAGGTGCGCATCAAGCCGCCCGGTGCGGAGAACAAAACGGCGCGCTCGGCGATGGGGCCGTCGAACTCAGTCTCGGGGTAGCTGTTGAGATCGATGTGCTCGCGCTCGAAGTACTTCTTGAGCAGGCCGAACGTGACGTTGTAGTCGCCCAAGCCGGTTTCATCGAATTCGCGGCGCTTGGCCAAGCAAGGAGAGAGAGCCACGACTTTGTAGTGCGCGTACTCGGGGTAGTACTCCTTGATCATCTTAATCGTGTGCAACATCGGGCTGTGAGCCGGCGCGAGGTACGGCAGCAAGTCAGGCTGGTACATCTCGATGAAGGTCACGATAGCCGGGCAAGGCTGAGAAATGCAGGTCTTGGGGTGACGGGTCTGAATGTGCTCGACGTAGCTCTTAACCGTGAGCTCGGCACCGAAGCTGACGTCGAAGACAGCGCGAACACCGATGCTCTTGAGCCAGCCGACCATGCGCTCGGTTTGACCAGGGAACGAAGCCGCGACTGCAGGTGCGACAATGGCGACCATGTTCACGCCGCTGCGAACGTCCTTGATGAAATCTTCCGTGTTGTCGATCGCGTAACGAGAGCCGTGGCTACAAGCTTTGATGCATTCGCCGCAGCCGATGCAGAGCTCTTCGTCAAGGACGATGGCGTCGCCGCTTGCGTCGTTGCAGTACTTGACTGGGCAGACTGCGATACAGTTGTGGCAGTTGACACACTTTTCAGGGTCGATACCAATCACGCGTCTCATGTGGTTCGCCATCGCGAAAACTCCTGTATGTAAAAAATGGGCGATGAAAAGTTCCGATACAACTTTGACACTGTCAAGAAGCTTTTCTGAACTTTGAAATTTTCCTTTGTGAATTGATGAACGCGCGGATTTTATTCTGCTTTTAAGTTTCTTCAAAAAACTGAAGAGAGCTTAGAAAAGTAAGAAAAATCGCTTTTGAAAGTAGTGATTGATGTAGATGAAGTGGGAATGAGGGCGGAGAAGAGCTGGATCAGCCTGCAACAGCACCGATGAGGGTGAGAATGATGCCCAGAAGTGCGCAAACGCCGGAGCCGATTGAAGTGCCCTTGGCGGTGCTTTGAGCGCTGCCCAAAATCTCTTCGCGCGTACGTTGCGAAATAATGAATTTGTGCTCAGAACCCTTGCGAATTTGCAAGTTGCCGGAAGCGTTGCTGACTTCGCCGATCGCGGTGAGCGTGGTGATGGGCAAAATGCGCTCGTTGTAGCGATAGCCGAGAGTGCGGCGGCCACCGCGCGGAGAAATGAGCGAAAGGCCCAATTGCATTAAGAAATTTCCGTTGGCTTGCGAGCCTTGACCGTGACCGGGTTCGAAGCGGTTCACGCTTTCAACGAGTGAATCGTATTCTGCGTTTTCGTTGTGGACTTCGATGTTGCCCTGTCCGTCGTCCAAGTAGAACGAACAACCCTGGTGCTGCGACGACATCGTTTCGGAGCCACGGCGCGTTTCGTGGTGAATGCGACCATTTTGATCGCGGCGCTCGTAGGGCTCTTCGTATTCGTGGACCACGGTTGCTTCGTAGTAGAGGCAAGGGCGGTTGCCGATGGGAGAAATCAGCGGATCTTTGCAGCATGCTTGACCGCGCACAGAGGCCATTTCGCGGAAGGCGCCATCGCCAATTTCGGAAGCAAGTGCAGCTGCAGATTCTTTAAGCTCTTTGGTGGTTTGCGGTTTGGAAACGAGCAGCGCGACAATTTTTTTGCGGCTGAGAACATGCACAACAATCAGCACGATTGCCGCAATGATGAAGTC
>JAZUEA010000129.1:0-9365 GCA_045639945.1 Myxococcota bacterium | reverse complement strand
AAGCGAAGTTGCAGAAGCAAGCGAGCGAGAGAAGCAGAGCGAGTTTTCGGAACATCGGGTTCTCCATCAATCGAAAATCAGAAACTTCTGCATCTACGAAGTTTCAGGCGAAGTACTTCAAATTTTTTTGTCAGATCGTTTCAGATCTGGCCGCGCATCTTCCAAAAAATCAAGGCAGTCTGCAATCGACGGGTCTTCCAAGCGACCTTCATCCGCTGCAGCTTGGCACAGGTTTCGAAGTTCGCCCAAAATCGGCCCGCGCGTGAGCGAGAAAGCATTCGCAATCGCGTCACCCAAACCGCGCGGTAAAGACTGCTTCTTTTGTGCCGATTGGTCCAGTTCTTTGAGGCGTTTTTGGAAACCCTCAAATCGATAGCGCACAGCGTCGCGGCGGCCTGGTCTCGCACTTGTGCAATCCGCGAGCGACAACTCAAACAAGTCGTCTCGCAACTCGCCGATATCTAATGCAAATCGCCGGCAAGCAGCGTCATTCCACGACGGATCATAAAGGTGCGCGCGCAGGTGAACCGCGATCAATCGCGAAATCCGTTTGGCCTCCGTCGGATCGAATCGAAGCCGCGCGGCAATGCCCTCGAACAAGTACGCGCCCACATCTTCGTGTCGCAAAAAGTGAACATGTCCGTGCGCATCGCGAGCTCGCGTCGCCACTTTGCCGATGTCGTGAAACAGAGCGGTCCAGCGCAAAATCGGCGTCGGCGCAATCTGCTCCACCACTTGAAGCGTGTGCGCCCACAGATCTTTATGGTGAAAACCAGGCGTGAGGTGAAAGTCGTAAAACGCGCTGAGCTCCGGCAGCACAAAATTGAGGAAGCCCACGCGCATCAAAAGGTCCAATCCCTCGCGAACCTGTCGACCCACCAACAAACGAGTGAGCGCTTCACGCAGGAGAGTTCGGTCCGCGTAGTACGCCTTGTGTGGTTCCTGCGCCAAAAGTGACTCAAGTTGCGGATCAACACGCAAACATAACTCGCTCTGGAGCGCAGCCGTCGTCGCAGCAAGCAGTGGGATCTGGTCGGGAGTGGGCTTTTGTGCCAGGCGAATCACGCCACTTCGCAAGTCCTGTAGACCACCAAGCGGATCGATGTCGTGATCTTGAGCGTCGACACCAATCGCCTCGATCGTCAAGGCGCGCGACTTCAGCCATACAAGTGGGTCACTCACCGGCCAGATGCGCCACTCTTGGTACTCAACCGAGCCAGCTGGACCAGAAACTGCGCCACTCAGCGCCAAAAGTTCCGCTTTTGTTGCGGTGGCAAGCACTTCCGGCGGCCCAAAGTAAGGGAACCTCGCATCTTGGCAGCAGCGCGCAACAGCGCCCACAACGACAGGAGCGAACGGTTTTAAGGCCGCGGGGACGCAGGGGATTGCGTCAAACGATGTGTAAACTTGGGTTTGTGTGTGCACGCGCGTGTTTTAACGGAGAGAAGGCAAAACTGCCAAGTGAAAACGGCACAACTGCATGCACAGAATGACTATATATATATTGTCGAGTTTGCAGGGTTTGCATCGAGTGCAGAGGTTGCGCGATCAAAGTGGCGAGGTTGGTCAAAAAAAAGCGCCACTCCAGAGTTGAAGTAGCGCTTTCGCTCAAAAGAGAAGGGTCACTTTTCGGTTGAAAGCTCGTCGCTCTGGGTCAGAGTCGCGTCACTTTCAGGTTCAGGTGAGTCCACTTCCGTTAAAGGTTCCGTCGCTTTCGCTGCGGAAGTTGCCTTGGGAGTTTCCACAACAGGCTCCGCAAAGGTGCGAGCGGGTTCACATTCCAGTTCAAAGCCCAACGCCAGGTTCAAAACCTGTTCAACGCGATCGACAAGATAGAAGGTTAACTCCGAGCGGAGCTTGGCCGGAATCTCTTCAAGGTCTCCTTCGTTCTTGCTGGGAAGGATGATCTCTTTCATGCCGGCACGGTGCGCGGCCAAAACCTTCTCTTTCACGCCGCCAATGGGCAACACCACACCACGAAGTGTGATTTCTCCCGTCATGGCAAGACCACTCTTCATGCAGCGGTCCGTCAACAGTGACGTGAGGGCGGAGCACAGCGTGATGCCAGCGCTTGGACCATCCTTTGGGATCGCGCCACTTGGGATGTGAAGGTGCACGTCGCGCTCGGTAAATGTCTGCTCCGGAATGCCAAGTGCCTCTGCATGCGCGTGAATGTACGACATTGCAGTCTGGGCGGACTCTCGCATGACATCACCAAGCTGTCCCGTCAGGATCAACTTGCCTTTACCTGCCATGCGGTTTGCCTCCAGGAAGAGGATATCCCCGCCAACGGGCGTCCAAGCAAGACCAATTGCAACGCCGGGAACTGCCAACACTTCACCCGCATCGGGGAAGTATCGCACTGGACCGAGGGCGGTGCGCACGCGAGCTAAGTCCACTGTGACCGGAAGTGACACTTCTTCGCAGGCGATGTCCCTCGCTACAGAGCGGAGGATAGCCGCCAGTTCACGAGAGAGGTTACGCACACCGGCCTCACGTGTGTAACGTTCAACAACATGAGGCAGCACTTCGGGGTCAAAGTGAACCTGCTCTGGCTTTAAGCCGTGGTCCTCCAAGGCGCGGGGGAGCAAGTGTCGCTCGGCGATCGCGAACTTTTCGTCCAGAATGTAGCCAGGGATCTCGATGACCTCCATACGGTCCACCAGTGCGGGAGAGATGGTGTCCAAGCGGTTGGCAGTCGCCATGAACAAAACCTGTGAGAGATCAACTGGAACATCCAAGTAGTGATCCATAAAGTCGTGGTTCTGTTCTGGATCCAACACCTCCAGCAGAGCAGAAGCGGGGTCACCTCGCACGTCGGAAGCGAGCTTATCGATCTCATCCAGTATAAACACCGGATTCATGGAGCCCGCTCTCTTCAGTCCCTGGATGATCCGGCCAGGCATGGCGCCAACATACGTGCGGCGGTGTCCTCTGATCTCCGCTTCATCTTTGACACCGCCAAGGCTGGACTGCACGAACTTGCGGCCGAGTGCCCTCGCTATCGACTTGGAGAGAGACGTCTTACCAACACCAGGCGGTCCCACCAAGCAGAGAATGGGTCCCTTTAAGTCGCCCTTAAGCTTCCTGACGGCCAAATACTCCGTAATGCGGCGCTTGACCTTGTCCAGTCCGTAGTGATCTTGGTCCAACAATTCCGCAGCTTTGGCCACGTCAAGGTTGTCGGGGGTCAACGTTGCCCACGGGGTGTCTAACAACCAGTCGATATAGGTGCGACCCACCGTGTACTCTGCGGACTGTGGGCTCATCCGTGACAGACGTTTCAATTCACGACGTGCCACTTTGAGTGCCAAGTCAGGCATCCCTGCGTTTTCAATGCGCTCCTTCAGCTCTGCATCGTCGTCTTCGTCCGGATCTTCGCCTAACTCCTTCTGAATAGCGTGGAGCTGTTCGCGCAAGTAGACTTCCTTTTGGTGCTGATCGAGGGAGTCGCGCATGCTGGCGCGTAACTTTGCGCTGATCTTGAGGATGGCCAACTCGTGAGAAAGGTGCTTGAGAACGCTCTGTAAGCGATCTTTCAGAACAATTGTCTCAAGGAGCTCTTGCTTCTGTTCATGCGACAGCGAGAGTTGACTCGCTACCAGGTCGCAGAGGTGGTTCGGTTCCTTAATGTGCTTAAGGATATTCACCATCTCGTCAGGCAGTCGCGGCGAGAGTTGAATCACCTGAGACGCAAGTTCCTTTACATTATAGATCAGGGCATCCGCTTCATCGTCCAAGGGCGTCTTGTCTTCGAGAACCTCGACTTCCACCCGCGTTGCATCGTCAAGATATTGAACAACACGTGCGCGACATAAGCCCTCAACCATCAGTTCACTGCCTTCGTCTTCACCCACTGGCTTGGTGAAGCGAATCAACCGCGCGATGGTGCCCACCTCGTAAAGGTCGCCCGGTGTCGGCTCTTCCATATCGCCGTCTAACTGCGCAACCACAAAGGCGTAACCTTTTTCGTCGGAAGCCTGCTCGATGGCCTTCGCGGTCCGTTGTCGCCCAACAACCAGTGGCACTGGCAGGTGGGGAATAGGGAACACGATGGCGTTCTTAATAGCAATGAGCGGCATCTCCTTTGGATATTCGGGCGTGCTCTCGGACTTTTCTTCTTCGGGTTCGACAACTTTTTCGTCGCTCATGTAGCTTCTCCTATGAAATGACTAAACCTTAAGAACAAGTTGTGAAAGCGCAAGGGGTAGAGTTCATTTATTTAAAAAGAAGTTTAGGGCCTTTTGTGTTGCGAGCTCAAAGAACTCACAAAAGAAAGCCTCGCTTTGATCAAAAACGTTTAAAGCTCTCAAAACAAACAGGGTCACTTTAAAGGTGAGAGCTTGGAACCTTTTAAAAAGAACGCCTCACTTGAGCGCTGAAAGCTTTGAACATGAACTCAAAGGCGCAAGCTCGCAGACTCAAAGTGCTTGAAGTTGCTCTTTTGGTCATGAACTTACAGCGGTTGAGTGCCTGAACTTGCACAAAGAGTTCTCAACTTTTCTGCAAAAAGGTGTGCACCTGCATCAAACAGATCAAAACCCTCAGCGCTCAAGTGAAGCACTTCACCTTGAAAGTTGAGAACCTTTTTAGAAAAAGTGAGCGTTCTGCACAGTCAACAAGTCTACTTTCATGGTCTAGAGTAGAGAATCTTGCAAAAACAAAGCGCCACTTTTGCTGTAAAAGTAGACAATGTGCACGTGCAAAAGTGCCACTTGAACGCTGAAAGCAGCAAATGTGCAGACACAAAAGCACAACTTCAGCTGAAGAAGTAGACAACGTGCAGTTGCAGAAGCGGCACTTTTGCCGTGAAAGTAAAGAAGTGGTGATACACAAAGCGGCACTTTGGGCCGAAAAGTTCACAACTTTTTATGCAAAAGTGGCACTTTTGTTCAAAAGGTTCGCTTATTGCACGTAAAAACGCGAGCTTTTGATCAAAAAGTGACGCTTCTTTGACTAAAAATTGAGAACTCTGCGCAGAAAAAGTTCAAAACCAGAACAAGAGGTTGAAGAGGTTTTAAGCAGAAAGCTCATGACCTTTGAGGCAGGTTGCAAAGGTTTCGCAAAAAAAGTTCAAAACTTTTGATGAAAGGAATGAACTCCACGCAAAAAATGTTGGAATCTGCAGAAAATATTCTTTACCTTTTATTCATTCATTTCGCCGGTACGCCGGCCACTGCAACGAGTTGACCGATGAAAGAGCTCATTCCTTTTCAGATGAAGTCGCTCCGCAGCGAAGAAGTTCTTGGCTTTGGCCACGATGCCATTAACTTGATCATGAAAGTGCGGGCTCTCGCCGAAACGGAACCTGTACTGAACTTCAAGTTGGCCATTGACCGCTACGCGGCAGAGCTCGATTTAGAGCGGCAAGTTCAATACAAAGATTTGGAGGAAGCGGACGCCGGCGTAGATCAGACGCTTCGTGGCTTTAGAGGTCACGTACTTGCGCTCGCACAGAACCCAATCGAATCGGTGAGTGAAGCCGCTAAGCAGATCCAGAAGGTCATTGATCCTTATGGACAGCCTGCTCGCAAGGCGCTCAGTGAGCAATACGCCATTGTGAGTCGCATGCTTTCAGCTCTGGACGCCTTAGATCAAAACCTGTTGACCAGCACTTTTACCAACGGGTGGGTCGATCAACTTCACCAGCGCTACACTGCGTTCTCGGAGTTGAAGCTTCGTTACAACTCGGAGCGAGCTTACCAGGCAAAAGGTCGCATTCCCTTGGCGCGTAATGCGGTGTTTGATGCCTGGGGGCCCGTTTGCAAAGTGATCGAAGGCCTCGCTTTGCTCTCAACGGAAGACGGCTTCGAACAACTGATCGACCAGTTGAACGTGCTCATTCAGTCCAAGAAGGTTGCACTCAAGCAACGTCGGCAGCGCAAGGCCTCTTCTGGCGATGCAACCAACGACCTTTCCGCCCAGAGTGTTGACCTTTCGCCCGACAACGACGGCCCCGCCGACGCTGACAACGCTTAATCCGTTTTGAAGAAGTAGAGTTTCTTTCCCTTTCTATCCCTCGCTTCTTTAAAACGGGGCCGCCCCTTTGCTTTAAAGGGGCGGTTTTTTTTTGTCCAAAGCCGCACTTTAGGGGTGAAAGCTCGCGTATTTTTGCGCAGGTCGCGCACTTTGGGTGTGAAAGCTCGCGTATTTTTGCGCAGGTCGCGCACTTTTGGTGTGAAAGCTCGCGTATTTTTGCGCAGGTCGCGCACTTTAAGGGTGAAAGCTCGCGTATTTTTGCGCAGGTCGCGCACTTTAAGGGTGAAAGTAGGGGACTTTGAGGAAGGGAAGGAAAGGTTACGGCGCCCAGCGGTTGTTGAATTCAAAACGGTAGGTAAACGCTAGGCCGCCCGCGATACCGCTGCTTTCGAGAGTCTTTTGGTAGTGAACCGAAAAGCCCAGGTGCCAATTGCGAGAGAGGAGCCAGTCCAGCCCTAAACCTACGCGTCCGCCGTAATCGATGCTGTCTCCCAGCGTAAGAACGGGTGCCGCTTCAAGCCAAGGAATGAACCGGAAGACGTCCAGTGGATAGCGCAGCGCCAGAGCAAAGGAATTCTGCACGTCAAAGTCAGAGAACTTGGTTTCTAAGCGATACTGCCCAAGCAGAATCAGTGTGTGACCAAGCCAGAAACCACTGGAGGTTTCAAGGTAAGGGCCGTGACCAAACGATTCATCGTAGGCATAGCCAGTGCCCAAGCTGAGCAGTAGCTCTTCCTGGGCGAGCGCTTGAGAGCTGAAAGCACTGAGCAGTGCGTAGAGGCTGAAAAGGTTTTTCATGAAAGTTCTGTTTCTTCGCGCAAAGCTCGGGCAATGCCGCGTCCAGGTGCCAGAATAAATTCAGCGAGTTCCCTCACTTCGGCCGTGGAAGCTTTCAGGTACGATTGCGCGGCCTCTAACCGACGGCTTGCAAGCAGGATACCTTTGAACGCAGCTTTGAGCTCTGCACGCGTAGAGTTGTCTAGTCCAGCGCGCTCAAGACCCGTTTTGTTGAGTCCCATGAGCTTTGCACGATCACCGGCGGCAAGGGTAAACGGCGGAATGTCCTGTGACACCATTGCATGTGCGGCAATAAACGCCAGACGGCCCACGCGTACAAACTGATGAAGCGCCGCGTGACCGCTGACGATCACCTGATCGCAAAGCACGCAATGACCCGCAAGGCTGCACTGGTTCGCCAACGTGACGTGGTTGCCTAACTTTGCGTCGTGCCCTACGTGACTTTGCGCCATGAAGAGGCACCCCGAGCCGATAGTGGTGATGCCGTCGCCTTTTAGACTGCCACGCGAGATGGTGCAGCCCTCTCTAAAGATGCAATCATGCCCCACTTCAAGCCGGGTGTTGACGTCCGGCGGCGTACCGTGCTCCTGCGGCGCGCATCCAACAGACGCAAACGACGACACGCGACACCGCTCCCCGAGAGAAGTGAACGGCCCTACGATTGCATAAGGCTCCAGAACACACTGCGAGCTCACAACTGAATGCGCACCCACGACCACGCCAGGCATGAGAGTTGCATCCTCTGCCACCACAGCGGTCTCATCCACGTAAATCCCTAGGCTCGCGCGCGCTTGGTCGAACATCTGCGCTCCAAAAGTGACACAACTTTAAAAAAAGAAGTGGACCTGCATGCTCAAAGTGAGGCGCTGTTTCTTACGCGGAACACCCCTTCAGGCGCAAGAGTAAGCCTTTGTTTGTGTGTGCTTTGTCGCTTTAACCCTGCGAGTTCACAACTTTTGATTCAAGTAGAGAACAGTCGAGACCAAAGTTCTTCAGTGTTGAACTTAAAGTTGAACCCATACACAAAACCGGTGTCGTAATGCGACTTGAGGCCTGAAGGGAGAGCAGGGGAAGTGATGTTCATGCGCCAACCTATGAAGACATCCACAAACAAAAGCTCGTAGATCGATTGCTTCCATCCCAAGGTTGGCGTGATCGCGATGAGGCTGTCTTGATCGTGATCCAAAGGTTTGTTCTGGCCGGTGTACATCAAGAAGTCGGTGGACATCTCCGGACCGATGAAAAGTCCCTGCATGCCGCTCGACAAAGGATAGTAGAACGCCGCCAGTTTGACACCCACGGTTGTAAGCACAAAGCTTTCACGCTTGGGCCACATGACCATGTGCGAGAAGCCGCCCTTCAGCGACAGAAAATCGACCAACATTCGCTCGTACGTGAGACCAATTCCAAAGCCGGAGTTCTCAAGGCCCGTGCGAAGGTAATCCAGATCGAGTGAAAAGATGTGCGACTGAATGAACGACTCGCAAACTCCCAGCCTTGGAAGTAGACACATGCACAGCAAAAGTGCGCCACTTTGAAGCTGAAAGTTCACGACTTTTTGAAAAGTTCAGAAGGGTTGGCGCTCAAGTGCGAGACCACGTGATCTCAGCAAAGGCCTGGTGGGTGTGAATGGACTCGTCACTCGCTGCTTGAACCTTCACGTACGTGACGCCGGGCAGCGCCTTTAACGCAATCATGGATTCCCGCGCGAGATCTTCGACGAACCTCGGCTGATCGTACGCATGCTCCGTGACGTACTTCTCGTCTTCACGCTTGAGAAGTGCATAAAGCGGCGTGGATGAGCAAGGCTCCACTGCATTGATGACGTCTTCAATCCACGTAAAAGTGTCGCTACTTTGCAGCGTGACGTCTACATGTGCGCGCTGATTGTGTGCGCCGTAGTTCGAGATTGCCTTGCTGCACGGGCAAAGTGTTTGAACCGGCACGGAAACACACAAGGTAAACGCGAAAGAGTTACCCTTTGCTTCGCCAATGAACTTGCACGGATACTCGAGGAGCGACTTCGTTTGCGTAACGGGCGCTCGCTTTGTGACGAAATAGGGGAACTCGACTTCGATGTATGCGTCACTTGCGCCCAGCTTGTTCTGAACTTCGCGCAAAAGTGTGGGCATGTTGGCGATCGTGACCTCACCCTTCGCTTCTTCAAGCAAAGCGACGAAGCGGGACATATGCGTCCCCTTGGCGGTGGAGGCAAGCGACACGCTCAAACTGACCGTTGCTACCGTGGACTGATGACCATTTTCACGGTCAAGTACCTGAATGGGATAGCGAAGGTTGCGAATTCCAACGCGATCGATTGCGATCTCGCGCGTGTCGAGCGACGCCGCGCAGTCCGGGAGGTCGTTCATTATCGGAGACCTAAGTACTTATGCTGCTGAAGTGAGAGACGCCAACGTGGATTGCGAAGAATCGCACGCACGGCACTTGCTGTGGTCCACTCGCGATCGGGACCATCTTCGGGCTGGAGGAACAAATGTTCGAAGTCGAGTGCCTCGTATCGGGGCAAAAGTGCGAGAGCTCGCGCTTCATGATCCTCCACGGACTCGCCGGGAGCTCGCACCGTGACG
>JAZUEA010000128.1:0-3494 GCA_045639945.1 Myxococcota bacterium | reverse complement strand
GACGTCGACACGGCGCTTGAAGGTCAGGCTGTCGAAAACGCTGAAAACGGCGAAAACGTCGAAGCATAATTCGGAATCGCCGCTGAGTAGTTTTACTCACCAGCGCCTGCCTCTTTCACTTCGCACCGTCTTTTATTTGAGGACGGTGCGAAAACATCCCCTCTTTCCTCCCAAAGTCGTTACAATCTCTCCGCTCATTAGCAAGAGTACCCACTCTGGGTGGTTTCCGAGAGAAGGAAGATAAAATGGAACGCATCCCGATGACTCTTGAGGGCTATCAAAAACTCAAAGAGGAATTGAAGCGCCTTAAGACGACAGAGCGTTATGCCGTTGCGCATGAGATCGAGGTGGCCCGTGCTCACGGAGATCTGCGGGAAAACGGCGATTATGATGCCGCTAAAGAGAAGCAAGGCTTGCTCGAAGCCACGATTCGTGACTGGGAGGACAAGCTGGCGCGCGCGGATCCGATTGATGTGACAAAGCTTTCCGGCGATCGCATTGTGTTCGGTGCCACGGTGAAAATCTGTGACACTGAGACCGATGAAGAGCAGCAGCTCCAGATTGTGGGCGAGTTGGAAGCGGACGTAAAATCTGGTCGAATTTCAGTCACTTCGCCGATCGCTCGTGGTCTTATTGGCAAGCAGGTCGACGACGTGGTTAAGATTCAAACGCCTGGCGGTACGCGTCAGGTTGAGATCATCGACGTCCTCTTTATCTGAGTTTGCGTTGGATTGCGTGGCGTGCTTTTCGCGTGACCCGTCCTGAATCAGGGAAGATCCTATGAAGATCCTTTACGCCTACGACCAAGTGCTGCCTTACACAGGTGCAGATGCTGAGCAGGTTTTCAACACCGTCGACGCTTTGTCTCGGTTAGGTGTTGATATCGAACTTGTGGTGCCTCGTCCTCGTCACGAAGAACCCATGAGTTCTGCGGAGTTGAAGGCGCATTACCAGGTTACGGGTCCGTTTCATGTGACAGCGCTCGACACGGATTGTCCGTTGCGTGTCCCAGAAAAGCTTCGTCACGCTTGGCGTTTGGCGCATGAACCAGCTTACGCGGATCGCCTGATTTACACGCGGCACATTCCCCAAGTGGCAGCTGCAGTGGCGGCGCATCGGCCGGTGGTTTACGAAACATATCGCGCGTGGCCGGTTCAGTATCCTGCCATGAAGTTGCCGCTTTGCTCGCTTCTGCAAAGTCCGTACGTTCGTGGTTGTGTGTTTCACTCGGAATATGCGCGCGAAAGCTTCGAACGGGGTGGTGTGTTGCCGTCCAAGTTGGCGGTGATTCACAATGGCCACTCACCGGTGCGCATGAAGCCGGTTTTGTCTCAATCTGAGGCGCGAGCGCTTTTGGGATTTGATGCACGTCGTCCGTTGGTGGTTTACGCCGGTCGGATTGGTCCCAAAAAGGGCTTGGAGCTTTGCCTCGAAATTGCGTCGCGTTGTCCGGAAATCGATTTCGCGCTCGTGGGTTCCGAGCATATGGATGCACCGTTTGGCTCGATTGAGGCTTTGGCGGCGCAGCATCCAAATGTGAAGGTCTTCCCATGGCAGCCGTTCGATAAAACGGTTCCTTACTTGTATGCGGCAGATATCCTTTTGATTCCGCCGAGTTTGGAGCCTTTGAAGGGCGCAACGGTTTTGCCGATGAAGCTTTTCCTGTACTTGGCTGCGGGTCGCACGATTGTGGCACCCAAGGCCTCAGATACACGCGAATTGCTGCATGACGGCATCAATGCGGCTCTTTGCACGCCGGGCAATCCGGAGATTGCGGCGGAGTTGCTGCGTGATCTGATTGCACATCCGGACAAAGCAGCCCAGTTGGCGGCAGGCGCGCTGGAGACATCCGCGAATCTCACGTGGGATGCTCGCGCGGCGAAGCTTGCGAATTTCTTGGATTCGGTCGCGCCGTAATCCATTGCTCGCAAGCGAGAAACGGAGTTTTTGCTCCGTTTTATGCGTTCATTTTTGAGTGAAAGAGCGGAGCCTTTGGCTCCGTTTTTTTATGGGCGAGACGAGTTGTGGCGTAACAGATTGATTTTATTAGCCTTTCATCATGATAGCGATGGTTTCCAAGCCGCGGATGTGTGCGCAAACCAGCTTGACGCCGACCATGATGGGAACGCCCAAAATCATGCCAGCGGGTCCCCAAATCACGCCCCAAATCATCATGGACAACACGACAACCAGGGCAGAGAGTTTGACGGCTTGACCAACGAATTTGGGCTCTACAAAGCTGCCAATGACTGCGTTGACGACGCCTAGACCACAACCCACGATGATGACGTTCACCATTGTTTGAGACGGATCGACGATGCTGCACAAAATGGGCGGCACCATGGCGATGATTGCGCCGACGGTTGGAATGAAGTTGAGTGGGAAGGCGAGCAGTCCCCAAAAAAGCGAGAAGTCGACGCCGCAAATTGCGAGAAATCCCCAAATGACCAAGCTGGTGAGCAAACCGGTGAACGTTTTGGCGATCATGTACGCGCGTACGTCGTGACTGATAGCGCCCAACACATCCAAAAGTGGATGCCCACTCCCGAGTGCCTCCGCAAATTTCTCTTGTAGTCGGCTGCTTTCGAGCAACACGAACAAACTGAAGAGCCACGTCAGTGCTAAATATCCAATGACTGAAGTGGCGGTCTGCGCACTCTTTTGAAGCATGCTCGCACCTTTGGAAATGACTTGCGGCAACGCTTCTGTCATGAGCAATTCCTTGAGTTCTTGGCGCTTTTCTTCGTCGCCAACTCGCTCAAGTAAATTAGCTGTCACGACTTGTGCTTTGTGCGTCAGCTCTTTTTGGTACTTGGGAATGGCTTTTGAGACGGGACCAGCGGAAATCACAAAAACCGTGACAATGAGCCCGACGACCAAGGTTGCCAAAATTTGTGCGCCCAAAACCGCCACGATGGTGGGACAGCGATGCTTTGTTAAAAACACAACGATCGGCGTCAGAATGATCCCCATCAAAATGGCAAGTACCAACGGAATAAAGATGGAGCTCAAGTATTTAAGCAGGGCTCCCAACGCGAGAACGCCCAAAATAAAGAGGACGCCAGAGATAAAGCTGCTTTTTGAATCTGCTTTTTCAGCCAAACTTGTTGGCAGGATGAGCGCTTGAAGTTCTGACATGGTGCTCATCTTGGATGGATTCGCCGCAGACTGCTCTTGCGCTTGAAAGATTTTCTCCTCTGATTTTGAGGTGTTACAAGATTGATCGACGACTTCGCGCTCTGATTCGTTGCGATTGGTTTCAGATTCCTTCATCACAATCGTCTCCCATGACTTTCTCAAAGCTTCTTTACCGCGTTCATTCTTTCATGAGCAGGATTTTTCTTTAATTTTTCGCACAGAATAGGTGAGTGCGGTCTCAACTTATGATAGGGAACCCTGATTTTTTGCAAGGAGTTCATCTATGAACAAACCTCGCCTTCGACGAGTAGCCGCTTTGGGTGCGCTTGCTGCGTTGTCGATGTCCAGTTGCGCAG
>JAZUEA010000127.1:0-2299 GCA_045639945.1 Myxococcota bacterium | reverse complement strand
ATCCTCCGAAACCGCCGAAAGGCGCGAAGGGGGATGCGTACGCAAAGAGCGTATGGAAATTGAATTTAGAAACGACATAATGGAATATGAGAAAGGAGAGACAATGGCAACGCTGGCAATGTTTGACGGAGAGCGCTCGTTTCCGCAGGATCAGCGTTATATGGTTCAGGCATGGATTGTCCGCCATGAAAAGGAACTTTCTGCCAATTGGGAACTGTTGCATGGTGAGAACGCGACATTTTTCAAGATTGAGGATTGAGGGTTATGTGCGAGTATGAGACATTGAAGTCTGTGCGCGTGATCGATGATCATCGTGTTCGCCGTTGGAATATCGATGCCAGACTCGATAATGGTCGTCGAAATCAAGATGTTGTAGCGCCCATCAGTGAAATCAAGCATCACCTTTTCTAGCGTTTCCGGATCCATTTGACCGTGCCCAACCACAATGCGTGCTTCTGGCACCAACGCAGTAAGCCAAGCTTTGCGCGCCTCAATTGAATGAACGCGGTTGTGCACAAAAAACACCTGACCGCCACGACTCAGCTCACGCATAATCGCGTCGCGAACCAATTCATCGGTCGCGCGACACACGAAAGTTCGCACGCTCAAGCGGTCATTTGGCGGCGTGGTAATCACGCTCAAATCGCGCAAGCCGTTCAGCGACATCTGCAATGTTCGCGGAATCGGCGTCGCCGTCATGGTCAAAACGTCAATGTTTGTGCGGAGTTCCTTGAGTCGCTCTTTATGACGCACACCAAATCGGTGTTCCTCGTCCAAAATAAGCAAGCCAAGATCCCGGAATTTAACATCTTTTGACAAAATTCGGTGCGTACCGATCACAATATCAACTTGACCGCGCTCAACGTCCTGCAACACCTGCTTTTGTTTTTCAGTCGAAACGAAGCGGCTCAAAAGCTCCACGCGAACAGGATAATCCTTGAATCGCGCTACAAAGTTTTTGTGGTGCTGCAAAGCAAGCACGGTCGTAGGAACCAAAACGGCAACCTGCTTTGCATCCAAAACCGCTTTCATCGCAGCGCGCAACGCAACTTCCGTTTTTCCAAAACCCACATCACCGCAAAGCAAGCGATCCATGGGTCTTTCTCGACTCATGTCCGAGAGCACTTCCTCAATCGCACGAGCCTGATCGGGCGTCTCTTCAAACGGGAAAACCGCTTCAAAAGCACGGAAATACGCATCTGGCTCGCTGAACGCATAGCCTTGAGCAATTTCACGACGAGCGTAAAGTTCCAAGAACGTGAGAGCGTCTTCTTCTGCGGAATCTTTAGCTTTTTGACGAACTTTCTGCCAGGCCTGACCGCCTAACTTATCAATTTTTGGGTCATTTCCGACCCCCTTATACTTCTGCAGTTGGCCCAGCTTGTAGACCGGCAAATAAAGCTTATCCTGGCCCGCAAATGCGACCTCGAGAAAGTCCATTTCGCCTTGGCCTAAGACAAGTTTTTTAAGTCCAACGTAACGACCGATGCCGTGATCCAGGTGGACGACAAAATCCCCTGGCGTAAGATCTTGAAAACTTTGAAGAAATGGAGCTGCCGGATCTGCAGTCTTTGTCTTTTTGCGACGCTCGACTTTGGCACCAAAGATGTCTTCTTCGGTGATCAACGCAAAGCCTTGCGTCAACAAGCGAAATCCGCTTTTTGCCTCGCCTTGAACAAGTACAACGCCCGCTTGCCCGACTGGTGGGGAGGTCAAATATGACCCGGGTGAATTTTGACCCCACACCATGGGAATTTGGTAATTCTTGAGTAGTCGCTCAACGCGCTCTGCTTGCGTTTCCTGGTGACACGCCAACACACAGCGCACACCTTGCTCGATCCATTCTCTCAGCGTATCCGCCAACGGGCGCAGCGGTTCACGACCGGTTCGAGCCTCTTTCAGTGCCTCGCTTAAATCGTGGTTGCTCGGCAGCGAAAACCGAAGCGCATTCTCGGGACCATCAATCGCCCCCAGCTCATCTACCATCTGAACGAGATGCGCTCTAACAGTGGGGTAAGACAAGAGATGCTCGTTCACTTCGCTTGGCCGCAGAAAATGGCTTTCCGGAGGAAATGCTAGTTCTGACGCATCTTTTTGACCTTGATAGCCAGCATCCATTCGCTCCCAAACGTCGCGCAAAACGTCGCCGACAGCCATGGGATCAAAGAGAAGCAAAATGGCATTATTAGGGAGATAATCACAAATCGGTGCGAGCGACTCAAAAAAGGCAGGACGCAATCCCTCAATGCCCATAAACGGAATCGAGTTGTGCAAATCGTCCAGCATCGGCTGAAGCTTC
>JAZUEA010000126.1:0-4380 GCA_045639945.1 Myxococcota bacterium | reverse complement strand
CCGCTTGGCCTCCGACTTCCTCTTCCTCGCATGCACCGTTGCCGAACATCGAGGCCTGGCAGAGAGTGTTAATTGCGGCACCCTTAAGCTCTGGCGGGCATTCACCCAAGACACAGCGAGCATCCTTGCTCGTGCCGGTATGAATCTCCTTGGCAAGCTTGTCGACCTTTGCCTGATTGTTGAAGTGATCGTTAAGCTTCTTAGTGATATTGGCAATCGTATCAGCAGCAGAGATCGTAGAGCCAATTCCTGGCAAGGAACGTGCGACCGTCAACAAGAATGCGTTCTTATCGATGAAATCAAGCTTGGCGTACTTTGCCTGTTTCAAGAGAGCCAAAATGAACTGAGCGCCTTGTTGCAAGTCGACAGAGGCTTCAAAACCGCCCTTCAAGCCAAAACCAAGGCATGCACCTGCTTTCGCCGTAAATTTAAGCTTCCCACCTTTAACGGCAATATTGAGGTCAAACGCAGCACCCGCACCAGCTTGAGCAGAACCAAATGCAGCCAGCTCTGCCAACGTTGCCCAGTCTCCACTATCGCTTGCCCGCCATTCCGCAGCGACTTTCACATCCAAGCGCGCTTCAGCGCCCGCAAATGCTTCGCCTTGCAAGCTCAAAGAGAGAGGTGTTCTTCCACCCGTCTTCTTTCCATTAGGATTTTCCGAGACACTAGCAACCTTGAGTTCAAGATTAGCCTGAGCACTTACACCGACATAACCACCGAGGGCACCAGTGAGCTTACAGCGGAACGGAATCATGTTGAGCAGCTTAATGCCGTCTTTTCCGCCTAGATAGATCGAATTTTGGACAGAACCGCGCAGCAAATCAAAACCGGCCTGACCGGAAGCTGAAGCAGACAGACCAGTTTCCTTGCTGAAAGCAATTTCTGCCTGACCACCAGCATAAAGACGAAGAGCAGTCGCCTCTCCTGAAGCATCAAAGTAGTTGCTGTCGTGGAACGCAGAGAAGCTGCCACCTATCTTATCAGTAAACGTCGTAGACCATTCGCCTGCGACAGAAGCAATCTTGAACTTTGTCTCATCGCGAATCGTGTCTTTGCACTTGCTAGCTAGCGCCTTGCTAACATTTGCTGCCATCTTGGCAATCGCTTTGGCGCGGGCAGCAGCAAGAGAGGCCTTAGTGATCGCCTTCTGAGCAACGGAGAGCTGCAAATCTGTTGCCTTTGGCATCGACATCGCGATTGCCATAGCACCCGCAACGCCATCGATCTTCGCCTTCTTGCAGTCCTTCTGATGCTTGGCCATGCAAGCATCATAACCAGCAACCCCCTTAAGGTCGCTGATAGAGCCTTTTATCAAGCTCTTTAAACTGTCGTCTGTAACTTGGTAAAGCTTGCCAACATTTTTCGCTTTCCCCGTGAAGCGGTAGCAATCCTTAGCCTTTAAAGTTCCCAGCTTTGTCAGTTCATCTGACTTGGTAACCTTGTACTTCTTTGCTAGCTCTTTTGCCTTGTTTTCAAGCCAGGTCAGAGCAACAGGGTGAACCATGTAAGTCTTATCTTCACTTATAACGTGGACAATTTCCCAATCATCCCAATCGAGCTCAAGCTCTTGCGGAATGTCATCCACTTCATTTTCGAGACGCGGCAAGCAAATCTCGGAGCCGTACGAAAGTGTGTTCTCATTCGGATGCTCTGAGCGGTAGAGGGCATTTGCCGGATTATCAAAGATATCCTTTTTCCAGTCCTGCTTGCGACGCTCGGCAATCGATGCAAGCGTATCGCCTTGCTCAATCTTATAGTTGCGATACTGCTCTTCGACTGAAGTGCGCTTGGCGCTATCGGGGATACTGGATTCCAAGATGTAGATCTTATCATCCGGATAGATAAGACCAGAATCTCCGCACTTTTCTTTGAACTTGAAGTTGCGCCAGTGGTTAAGGATGTCCTGATTCCAGTCAACCTGGAAGGCATCTGCAATGCGCTCGGGGTAGTCGCACGGCTTGCAAGTGTACTCGAGGAACTTAACTTCAGGTTGACGCTCGCGCGGAATGTAGATCGTCTCGTGATCCTTCCATGCGCCGTCGAGCGAACCTTCGTGGTTGTTAAGATCGGTACCAGCAGCGGGGTGCTTCTTTAAGAAGTCAGCGTTCTTCTTATAAGTGAAGATGTCGCTGACCCAGTTGACGCCGTGGCTCTTCGCGATCGACTCCGGCGTATCGCCGCTCTGAATCTTGTATTCGATCTCGGGCTTGTTCGGCACAGGAATCCAGACCTCGGTGCCAGTCGGGAGGTCAGACATGTGCTTGTAGCTCTTAAAGAGTTTAGCGTTCTTCGAGTGGTGCCAAACGTCAATCTCCCAGTTGTCCAAGTCTTCGTGAGCTTCAAAGACAACTTTCGGATCCTGCCCCTTTTGCCAGAAGTATTTGACCCAAATACGACCGTCGTCCAGGACTTCGGGTTCGTTGAACGGATCGACCACGCGGAAAACTGCGGGCTTGTCGATCTGAACCTCGACCGGCTGCATTGCCTGGTTCGGAATGTAAATCTGGTCGCCGGGGTAGATGATGTTCGGGTTCTTGCGAAGCGCGCGGAATTCTGCGTTTGCTTCGTGCTCATAGAGCTCGACCCAGTTCATCTTGAACTTCTTGGCGATGCCGCCGAGCGTGTCGCCACGAACAACCGTGTAAACGGTCATTTCGGGCATTTCGCCGCCGACCAACTTCCAAGGCTTGACTACGCCAGGGAACGAAACCTTGCACGGACCATCGCCCGGCTCCTTGACGACCGCAGAACCGGTTTCGTCGAGCAAGCCCGATTGCTCCAGGCCGTTCGCCAACTCGACCTTGTAGCGCTCGCCCGCCATCGGCAGACCCGAAGCGCTTTCAAAGGTAAAGTGGAAGCTCTTGTCTTCTTCAGTTCCGGCGCTCGGTTCTTCGGCCGCGCCAACCATTGAAGTGAGCGCTTCGCCGATCTTCTCAGACGACTTCGCAAATTCAAAGCCTTGCTGAGCGCCCATGGACTGGAATTCGCCACCAACCTCAGAGACCTTAGAGACGGCATTGTCGCCACCCATAAGAGCCTGAAGTTGAGCACCCACAGCGAGAGCCGAAGCCATGATCGGATCGCGCATGCCTTCGCCCAAGACCTGAACGGTCTTGCCGACTTCAGACGGCTGCTCCGAAACATCTTGCTGGCCAGCAATTGTTTGAAGCTCTGCGCCAAACGACGCTGTCGCCATCAACAAAGGCAGCTCGATTTGAGAACCGAGGTTCTGAACCTCAATCGCAACTTCGCTGTCGGGTACAAGCGTGCCATCTTCTGTCGCCAACGGAAGAAGCTGAGCACCAATGCCCTTCGATTCGTCGATTAAGTGGTTGCCAATACTTGCAACCGAAGCCATGACTTCTTTGGGAATTTGAGACTCGGGGATCGAGCCCATGCCCATGAAGCGCAACAAATCGAGTTGTAAGTTGTAGTTGAAGGTCGTGTCGATGAGAGCGTCGCCTTCGCGCTTGGCCAAAGCAGGATACTCCGGCGGGATAACCGGTTCCGGCTTGACTTCTTCTGGCTCGGTCTCGTTCTCTTCGGTTTCGTCCTCTTCAGCCAGGGCTTCTGTCTCTTCACCTTCAGCAGCCTTGTAATCCAAAGGCATGTTGGGTGTCGGCGGGAAGGCCCACGACCACGGATTCTGGCCCATCGGATCGTCCACGATGTGGAGTCGTCCGGCGACCATGAGATCAGCAGCACGAACGAGGACCATGGCCTCATCACCTTGTGCTGCAAATGAATATTGGGGTTCTTCTGACAGGGCTTGCCGGAGGGCAGCCATGTTCTCGGGCTGGCGGGCGTATTCGAGGAGGAATTCAGCGGCTTCTTCGATGGTATCGAATTGCACGAGGCGCATTCGATCGAAGACTAGAACCTCTCGTGAGCCCTGCCTTAACGAAAATCGCATCAGGCCTCCTTGTGAAAGCGGCCCCTAAAGAGGGGCCGCCGTGTGTGAAAACGAAATATTTTCTATATCGTTTTACTTCTTTTGACCAGTGATTGTTTCAATAATGTCTTCCAGACCGTCGGCAATGCCGCCGCTGCTCTTCTTCTTGCCGCTACGCTTGCTAGCGTTGGCAACCGTGGAAGCATTATCCATCACGTCGCTACGAGCACCGACGTCCGAAGCCGCGGAATCCAAGAAGCTCGAATCCGAAGCATCGAAGCTATCCGTGTTGTTCATCGAGATGCCGTTGCTGTCGAGAGAGCTGCTCTCAGCGTTCATCGAGACGGACTCGTTCAACGAAGAGGCGCGAGCGTTTTCAACAGCTCCAGGGCCTTCGGCTTCAGGAGCGTTCACGTTGCCGGAACCAGAGCGGCTACGGCTGGTGGTCGAGCTGTTCGAGGCAGCCGCGTTGTTCGAGGCAGCCG
>JAZUEA010000125.1:0-1805 GCA_045639945.1 Myxococcota bacterium | reverse complement strand
AGTAAGTTCTGCATCGGGAAATAAACAGTGAAATTAAATGAAAACGGGTGAAAACGCCTCTTTTCATTTTTCCTTATAAAACATTCATCTATAAGCATTTACCTCACTTTTAGGGCGTAGGTCGATTTTCAGCAGATTTCATTAGAATTCAAGTTGGTGGACAGTTTCAATTGTTTTTGTCCACCGATTTTTGTACCTTTGTTATCGTTAACAAATCGCATTATGGCAAAGGTATATTTATCACTTTCATCCCGCGTACAGAAGGATACAGGCAAGTCTGAGGTCCTTTTGAGGTACCGCAACACACGTGATGTCGGACAGCGCGCACACTCCCACGTTTACCTCCTTCCAAAGTACTTCGTGGACGGAGAAATCAAAATCAAGGCAAGAATCATCACTCCTGAGGTTCAAGAAGCCCGCGAAGCGAAGCTTGCCGTGGACAAAATCGTAGCCCATCTCATAGAGAAAGGCAACAACAAGGCGATATCAGACTTTGCACCCGATTGGGCACAAGACACCGTTGACCGCCTCCTCTTCCCCGAGAACTACAAAGATCCGGAGAGCGAAGAGCGTTACTTCCAGGACAAGGTCGAGGACTTCCTCAAGTTCAAGAAGGTTTCTGTTCAGCGCCTGAAGAGTTACCGCATCATCTTCAACATCGTCAAGCGCTTTGAACTCTACACCGGCAAGCCTATCAAACTTGTTACTGCCACTGGTGACACTCTGGTAGAGCTCGAGAAGTTCTTCAGGGATGAGCACACATTCTTCACTGCAAAGAAGGGCAAGTTCGCAACCACCTATACACCTATCAAGAAGTACAAGCTTATCTGGGATAACTCTGAGCATGAGAAAGTCCCTCTGCAGCGAAGCGACAACGCCATCGTCACCTACATGAGCGCAGTCCGCGCGTATTGGCGCTGGTGCATAGACATGGGCTACACCAACAACAACCCATTCCGCAAATACACCGTAGGCTCCCAGAAGTACGGCACCCCTTACTATCTGACCACCGAAGAAAGGGACCAGCTCTTCAAGACGAAACTGAAATCGAACAAAGAAGTAGCAATCGCGCGTGATATCTTCGTATTCCAGTGCTACATCGGCTGCCGAATCTCCGACCTCTTCGCCTTGACTGAGAACAACATCGTGGAGTCAGAAAACGGAATTGCCGTTCACTACATACCGAGCAAAACCAAAGAGGAACGCCCGCGCGTAGTAAAGGTGTACCTGGCACCAACAGCCATCGAGATCTTGAAGCGCTACCGTGGCACGCAGAAGAACAGCCTCTTCCCTTTCATGAGCACGGGCAAACTCAATGATCTCATCCGCGTTGCGATGAAGGAAGCCGGTATCAACCGAGTAGTCACCGTAGTCAATCCTGTAACCAAGCAGTCAGAGCAGCACCCAATCTGCGACGTGGCCAGCTCGCACATGGCCCGCCGTACATTCATCGGCAACCTATATAAGAAGGTAAAAGACCCGAACCTTGTCGGCAAGCTCTCCGGTCACTGCGAAGGCTCCAAGGCGTTCGCCCGCTACCGTGACATCGATGACGACATGATCAAGGAAATGACCAACCTGCTTGACTGATCAGCAACACTCGGCAAAGGATTCAGCAAGCCTAATGTCTATAACATGAGGCACTTCTATCTGATCTATCCAAATTTCCAGACACTGTCTAGAAATTTGACATGGTCACACATTTGTGAGCTCCTGATGATAGATGACCTCGAAAGACAGTTCTACGAGAAGGCCTGCATCAGCGAGCGCTAGAGCGTCCGGAACTTCAAACGCCAGAAAGACTC
>JAZUEA010000124.1:0-4734 GCA_045639945.1 Myxococcota bacterium | reverse complement strand
ATCAAGAGTGAGACTCAGGCGCGTGAGGCCGGTGATTTCATCGACTACGAAAATGATTACTATGATGAAGATGAATATTACGATGAGGATGGTGAGTACTACGAGGAAGGCGAAAACTAAGCCGCCGCGCGTTACTCGCAGAGAGGGCCCTTCGGGGCCCTTTTTTTATGCCTAAAGTTTTTAATTTTAAGGAGTTAGTAAAGGAGAGCGTTTAGGTGGGGCGGGCTTAGTAGAGTGGGAAGGTAGCGATTTCTAAACCTTCAGACGCGGGCATTTCGTTGCTGTGGTAGACGTAGTTTGAAATCCACAGAGTTGACGCAACAACGCTTGCATCAAGGTAAAATCCGTATGCTCCGGCGTAATTTGCTTCGCGGCCCAAAAGCGCTTTGCGGCTGAAAGAGTCGCCCGAAAGCTGCGCCAAGTAAACGTCGTGTCCCGTCGAATCTTGGTAAACCACAAAAACGTTGCCATCCGAAATCAGAAGATGCGCGTCGTTGCCCACTTGATGCACGGCGTATTCGCGATCGCCTTCATTGATGCGCAAACCGTCGTCGATGACGATTTCTTTGTGACTGCTCAAATTGCGGTAGCGAAGTGAGTTGGTCTCAATATCGCGATAACAAATGTGAATTTCACTCGCTTCGTCAATTGCAACGGACACATCCGCGCCAGCGTTTGTGCTCGAAGTCACCTCATCTGGCTCATCCGCCAAAACTTCCGCACCGGCGCCGGCCACAATGGTCTCTTCGTTGGTGGCCACGTCAAGCATGTGCAAACTGCCCTCTGAACCATGGCGGTCGTACCAAACCACAACAGGCGCGGCAGACGGAGACGGAATCAAATCAACGTACAAGCCCGGGCCATCAGGAATGCCAATCGTCACGTTCTCGGAAACACGAGAAGCGAGAACGGTTGCCGTCCAATCTTCAGCGCTTTCGGGTTTAAAAGAGTTGGCCTGCAACAAAGTGAGCGTACGTGAACCATGGTCGTTTTCGCTTCGGTAGGCAATTATAGGTCCTTGATTTCCAATAGAAATCGCGCTGAACAGTTCGCCCGGCTGACCGCCAGTAACAAGCGTCATCGTCTGCCAAGTGAACTCACTGCTCAAGTCACGCTCACCGCGCGCATACTTCAGCGCATCGTTCGTGACATCGTAGTAAACCACGTGCAAATCGCCGGAGCCGCCAACAGCGATATCCGTTGTTTTTCCAACGTTTTCGCCAGCTTCTTTCACGCCACCACGCGGACCATTGAGGGCGCCCACCACGTTGCCTGCAGGCACACCATCTACAAACATCCAGCTCAGTTCGCCCGGCGTACCGCGTCCCACGACCAAATCGCCGTAAGTTTCGGAATAGCCTGAGAAAAATGCTTCATCGGCGTAGGTGACCATCGCGCTGAATCGACCAAGTTTGCCCAAATCCAGCGGATCAAGCGGCACACAATCGCAGAGAGCACCCTCAAGACTACACGATTCTTCGGAAACTTCGCCAGCGCTGACCAAGGTGGGTTTAAAGCCCACGTCGCATGTCAGACCGCTGCAATCCAAGGTTGGAATGGATTCACAGCTGCCTGTTTGATGGCAGCAATATTGCTTGGAAGAACACGATTTTTCGCAGAAAGGCTTACAAATACAGGAGTTATCCACGCACTGCCAATTACCGTTGCAATCACCCGTTGCGCAAATCGAGAGGTCGTCGCTGCAAGTAATGGGCGTGCACTCACCGTTGTCGCGACAAAGCTCGTTGCTGGGGCAACCCGTTTCTTTGCAAGTGGGAGTGGGCAGCGCAGCGTCTGGCTCAACAGGCTCAGGAGTGCTGTTGGTTTTGGATTCGTCGTCATCGCAACCAAAGCCGGCAAAAAGAGCGATCAAGATTGCGAAAACGGAGCGAGAACGGCGAACGAGCAAACCGAAAATTCCGAGTAAAAACAGGAGAATTGCGCCAACACCAGTTTGCGTATTCACGCTTGAGCAGCTCGAAGCGGATGAACCTGCAGCAATGTGTGCTGCATCACTTTCGGCATCTTCAAAATGCGCAGAAGAAACAATCGGGCGAAGTTCGGGCGCAATGCGTTCAATCGGCGTTCGGCGAGCAGCTTCTGCAATTTCCGTTGGAATTCGGTAATTTGCACGAACCGGCATCGGAATTTCAATGGACAACTCCACCGGATTTGGATCCAACGTGCGGTAATCCGACGCCAAACGACTGCGGACCGCAATCACGTGCTCACCAGGCCAGAAGAGCGACGGACTCGTCACTTTGAGCGTATCGCCCGTTTCAAACGGCCGCCAACCGCCATTGTCGACCTGATAAGAATGCTCCAGCACTTCACCATTCAAGTCTGCCGGCACGTCAATCGTTACAACGGTGTCTTTCCAACCTTCGGATTTCTCAAGAGAAAATGCATTTTCAGGACGCTCGATCGATTTTACGCTCGCCTGCGTTCGAATGGCCGAACCGTCAAATTCACCAGCCAACTTGGCGAAAATCGCAAGCACTTCACCGTTGTCCACCGATGTGATTTGGCTATCGTTCAAATCGAGTTGGAAGCCCATCACACTTGGCAAAGTGATGGTTTGCGCAAGCATCGAAGAAATCGTGCCACTCAACGGACCAAGAACAGTCGGTAATAAATTCGCGAGGTTTTGCGCGCCGTTCGGAATGATCTCATCATCATCGACCACAACATCCTGAAGCAGCGTCGCCAAATTGCCCACCAGTGGGATCAGGCCATTGTTGCCATCAAACGCAAAGCCCACTGGCAATTCGAGCAACGCTTTCAAACTGAAAACGCGCGTCCAACGACCTTCGATGAAAACATTGGCGTCGATCCAAAGATCAGGAATTCGCAGCGTAAGAAGCGGATCTTCCAAAGAATGCGCACCGGAAGCATTGGTCGAGAAGCGGTTTGTGCCGAACTCAACCGTTGGAACTTCCTGAGGCGAAAGCTGCAATAAAACCGGCGCAGTACCACGCGTCAACTTGGAAAGCCCCGGCACAATCAATCCCAAAATGCTTGTGCTGAGCTGACTTGAGAGTTCTGTCGAAAGATTGAGGCAGAGCGCACCACCGTTGAACGCGGACCAAAGCGCCTGCGCAATCAAATCGTTCGTAATGCCTACGCCGACTTCGTAATTCGCATTGGCCGGCGTGCGACTGCCACGAAGAGCTAAAGTCCGCTCGGGAACAGTGATTTCAGGCTGCAAGCGCTGCGGCACACAATGATTGTAAGGCGCAGTAAAGCCAGAAATCACACCCAGCGATAAACCACCGTTTTCAACATCGCTGTAACTTCCCGGATTTACTAAATATTGCAGTTTAGTATTTAACCCAAGACTCGGCATAGAGGCTGTGAGCTGACCCAAATCAAGCTCACCTTCCACACCCAAAATCGCCGGCAAGCACTCGTCCAGCATCATGCAAACGCCGTCTTCGCAAGCCGCACCATCGACCGGGCAATCTGCATCTTCAGTGCAAGAGCGACACGTGCTGTTTTTGAGGTAGGCTGTCACTGCCGTCATCGCAAGCGATTCCACGCGGCTTTGCAGAGCACCCACGATCATGCTGCGAATGGAATCCACACTGAAAACAGTGTCCAAGATGTCGCAAATCGCGCTTGCACCACCGCCGTTGTTTTGCAACGAAACCGAGAGCGCCGACAAATCAAGCACCGGATCGCCAATCGTAAACGTGAGATCGCCCGTGATAGGCGAAGGCTCAAGCGTGATGTCCAATTGGATCGGGAAACCGTCGCTCGGTGAATCGATGTCGATGTTGCAATTCAAATACGACGTAGCCGTGACATCGAACGATGCGGAAATCATGTCCAAAACCACGGTTGCGCGAATGATATTCGGCTCAATCGGCGAAAGCTCAAACGACTTAAACGAAACAGCCAGCGGGCAACCCGTTTCTCCCGATGAACACGTGGATTGCGTGCAATAACTGTATGAAATGCGCTCACCAATCAGCGTGCCCGTTGCACCATCAACACAAATCGACAACGAATCATCCGCCAAAAAGCTTTGAACCAAAGGCTTCAAATTTTGAGACAAAAACTCAAAACCAGCCCCAGTCAAACGCGCTTGAATTGCGGATTCAATGCGAGAATTTTCAGGAAAAGCCGGCCCTGACTGTGCTTCTGATTCACCGCTACTGCATGCAAATGAACAAGCGGCCAATCCCAAAGGCAAAAAAGAACGAACAATCGCCGGATGTTTCAATGAATTCCAAGACAAACGTTTGGATTGCATGTACCACTCCGCTCAAAAACAAATCGCTCTAAACTACAAAACCCAACGATAACTCGTCAATTCGCACTCTGTATCACGCAATCTCACAAATTGATGCGCGAGAATATTGCCGGACGGCGATGCTACCTTTACAATTTCGTTGGCTTTGGATCTCACAGAATTCGTGGTGAAGAGGCAATCGCGTGCAGGAAGGCTCCCAATTCGGTCCATATCTTCTTTTGAAGCGCATCGCCACTGGCGGCATGGCAGAGATTTATCTCGCAAAAACCACTGGTATTGGCGGCTTTGAAAAGCTCCTCGCGCTTAAGGTGATTCATCCGAAATACTCGGAAGATGAAGCCTTTATCTCGATGTTGATCGATGAAGCAAAAATCACGGTCAACTTAAACCACGCCAATATTTGCCAAATTTTCGACCTTGGTGAGCATAACGGCACGTTCTTCATCGCGATGGAATTCATCGACGGTAAGGACCTTTAC
>JAZUEA010000123.1:0-6900 GCA_045639945.1 Myxococcota bacterium | reverse complement strand
GTTGCGGTTAGAAAGATCGTAATCAGAATCGGTCTTGGTCTCGTCGTGGTCGTCCAAGTTGGCGACACCGTGAACGTAGCGAAGCTCAGCGGAAGCCATCATGGTCTTGGTCAGCGGGAACCAAGCACCAAGCGTGAAGTTGAAACCATAATCGAACCACTTCCAAGCATCATTGTACTTCTTGGAGTGATCGTTTCCGCCATCGTCCGTCCAAGAGTAGGCCTTCTTAACTTTGCCGCCGACCGTCGTTTCGTTCGACATTTGGTAGGCCAAGTAAGCACCGAAACCACCATAAACGGTGACACGCGGAATGACCTGGTAACGCACAGTTAACATGAGCGGCACTTCGATGAAGCTCAGCGTTACATCAATGTCCTGCGTCTGGTGGAACATGTTCTTGGCGTTGCCCGTCAGCGAACCACCTTTACGGCTGTACAAACCTTCAATGCGGTAACCGACAGGACCAAAGAGAGCGCCATCGTAAGAAGCACCGAGCTGGAAACCGAAATTGGTGCCCCAGTCGTTGTTGTCGTCATCAGTCGACAACCAGGGGAAGTTCAAGCTGGCCTTAATACCAACAGTGCCCTTTTTAATCAGGTTTTCCACGACAGGCGTGGAGGCTTTCTTCTTGTTCTTCTGAACTGCGTTTTTCGCTGCAGATGAGGACTTCTTGGTGGAAGTTTTCTTGGAAGTCGAAGCCCCCTGCAAAGTCAACGTCGGAGCGCTTGAGTACAAGCTGTCGAAGTTTTCTCCTGCAAAATCAGAGGTTTCGGCCCAAGCGGGAAGAGCCAGAGCTGCACATCCCAAAGAGAGGCACAGAGATTTCATCATGGTCGTTAACTCCTTCGAAATAGTTGTACCTTTTGAATCACGAACACGCTCGGTGCAAGACCTGTCGCACATAATTTCACGCGATTACAAAATGATGTAAAACGCTCACGATTCTAATCTATTCAAACAGTTCATCTTCGACAACTGAGTCAATGCAACTTTTAAAACGATTCGCTTTTCGCAGTGCAGGATTTTGCGGTGCAATTCTCGTTGTCGCGCTCGCAGCGTTTGCAAGCATGCGTCCCATGATTCAAACGGTGCAGTTGCGAACGGAACGTCCGAAACAAACTGAGTTTTTTCCGACTGCGACAGATTTTGAAAACGAACTTCTCAAAACAAGTCGCGCTTGGTTTTTAGCGCGCGCGGAAGAAGAGCTGCCCAAACCAGCACCGGTGCCAACAATCGAAAATTCTGAAACGGATGAAACGATTACGGAAGCACCTATTCCAAAAATGAGTCAAAAACCGGAACTTCCGCCTGCTCAAGATTGGTTCTTAAGCCTGATTCCACAAGCGGGTGGTCGTCACATTCCGCGAACGGCCTCGCTTTCTCAAGGTTTGAACGCAGCCGGCGAAAA
This sequence comes from Myxococcota bacterium, assembly GCA_045639945.1. Taxonomy (GTDB): domain Bacteria; phylum Myxococcota_A; class Bradymonadia; order UBA7976; family UBA1532; genus UBA1238. The sequence goes on along the minus strand of JAZUEA010000123.1, from coordinate 5,492 downwards.
ACTCTGGAAAGGGCTTTCGGCTGCACAAAAAGCAGCCATCGCTCAAGGAAAATTTCGTTTAAAAATCGACCAGATTCACGAAGAGCCGCGCACGATTCGCACTTCTGGCTGGCAGGGTTTTGCGCTCGACAAAGGATTGGATGGCATTGCACTTTTTCCGCGCGAAAAAAACTCAGCGCTTGAACCATTTTACGCAATGCCTTCGTGGTCGATTGAACTTCAGATTCCACTCAAAAAATGGGTGAAAAGTTCACGTTCGCTTGCAATGCAAATGGCAGGCTGGTCAGAAGAGCAAAGCAAAAAAGCGGAAGTTCGCGTTTTTCGCACACGTGCATTCATTGAAAACACAGATGGCACGGCGCTCGCGATTGCTCGTGTAAATCCGGACATCCCCGAACACATAAATTTGGATGAACGCATTGCAGCGGCAAGCCAATTTTTGATGCGTGAAACCGATTCAAACGGCCAAATCACGTATGTGTACCAGCCACATTTAGATGAAAAATCAAGGGGTTACAACCTACTGCGTCACGCCGGCACGGTTTACTCCATGCTGCAGGCGTACCATAAATCCAATAACCAGGAATTGCTGACCGCAGCCAAGCGCGCAGCAAAGTGGTTTGAAGCGCAACTCCGCGAAGATAAAGAACATCCGGGCGAATACTTCGCACTCGAAGGCGACGTTGCCAAGCTGGGTGGCGCAGGCCTTGGACTTTGCATGTTCGTGGAACTTGAAATTGCCGAACCAGGCAGCACAAATCCCGATATTTTAAAGGGAATCGCGGCGCACCTCATGCGAATGGAAGCGTCCGATGGCTCGTTCGCGTCGTACTACGATTGGAACAAGCAAGGTGCATCTAAACGGCAAAGTCACTACTACCCTGGCGAGGCAATTTTAGGTTTGGTGCGCTACTACGCGCCCACCAAAGATCCCGCAGCATTGGAAGCAGCTAAGCGCGGTGCAGATTTTGCCATCAACGCACGCTGGAATGCGCTGGGACTCAGACTCACGGTCGCACCAGATGCATGGTTGGCTCAGGCTCTTGAATGGTTGGACCGCTTGGAGCCCAACGAGTCTTATCGGAAATATGCTTATGAAATCGCGGACTTAATGATTCGCCAACGCATGCATGCACCTGACGCACCGCCGGATATTGTGGGCGGCGGCCTCGAAACCATGGAGTTACCGAACGTTGCGTCGGCTGGCTCAAAGCTTGAAGCGCTTGCACCAGTCGCTCTCATTGAGGCGCGACAAGTCGAAAAAGACGCACCACATCCATATTTAGACTCAGCCGTTGAAATTGCGCGATTCGTTTTGCGCAGCCAATTCATGCCGCACTCATCTTGGTGGATCGAAAATCCGGAGCGCGTCCACGGTGCCTTCCGCTACGGACCTGCTGCGGCCGAAATCCGCAATGATTACGTGCAACACAACATGTCAGGGCTTTACTTGTTACAAGAAGCACTTAAGGCTGTTTCCGGAGAGTTACGATGACACGAGCAACAAAAATCGGAACACTCCTTGTGGTTTTATTTACGCTCCTTTTGGCGGCGAGCGCTTTCACGTTGAAAAACATTGAAAAAGCGCCTCTGCCCGAGATTTTCTTTGTTGCAACGCCACTTGCGGCACTTTTCATGCTGGCAGCGAGCTCCATTTCAACACTCAAATCTCAGACATGGCCGTATGGTGTTTTTGGCTCGGCGTTTGCACTTTGGGGTTCAGCCGCGTTCGTGCTTGAGCGCGCGCTTAATTACGATTTTCACAGTCTTTGGTCCGCACTTCCGCTTGCTGCCTTGACTTGGGCGCTCATTCTTTCGCCAATTTTTGCGATTTTGGCGCTTCAGCGATTGGCGCGAAACGGTTCTAAACCTGCACTTTTGCTTCAAGGCGCTGCATTTTTGCCTGCACTCATTGGCATTTTAGGCTTTTGCTGGACCTTTTCGCCTGCGATTCAAGCCATCGAAGGTAAAGTGGTCAGTGCCGCTTACCTTCTTCTGCACTGATTTAAATCTCGGAAATTAAAGAGAATTCAAGAAAGGGATTTTGGCGAACTCAGCGCCAGGAGAGGATGACTTTGCCCGAAAGCCCCGAGCGCATTGTGTCAAAGGCAGTTTGATAGTCTTCGATCGGGAAGTGGTGGGTGATGATGGGATCGATGTTCAAGCCGCTCTGCAAAAGCGACGCCATTTTGTACCAGGTTTCGAACATCTCACGGCCGTAAATACCTTTAATGGTAAGGCCTTTGAAGATGACGTTATCCCAGTTGACAGCAGTGCCATCCGGCGGAATGCCGAGCAAGCTGACGCGACCACCATTGTTCATGGCATCGAGCAGCGAATTCAACGCCGCGCCGCTACCGGACATTTCGAGCCCCACATCGAACCCTTCGGTCATACCGAGTTCTTCCATGACGCTCTTGAGAGAACGCTCACGCGGATCGATGGCTCGAGTCGCGCCCATTTTGCGCGCGTATTCCAAGCGCGTGGGGTTCAAGTCGGTGATGACTACGTGACGCGCGCCCACGTGCTTGGCGATGGCAACCGCCATGCAGCCGATCGGGCCAGCGCCAGTGATCAAAACGTCTTCACCCACCATGTCGAAGGAGAGCGCGGTATGAATCGCGTTGCCCAGCGGATCAAACACAGCAGCGTAATCGTCGGAGATGTTGTCCGGAATGTGGAACGCGTTAAATGCTGGAATTGCTAGGTAATCTGCGAACGCTCCCGAGCGGTTCACTCCCACGCCGACCGTGTTGCGGCACAAGTGACGACGGCCGCCGCGGCAGTTTCGGCAGTGACCGCAAGTTACGTGGCCTTCACCAGAAACGCGATCGCCAACTTTGAAACCGCGCACTTCGCGTCCCATATCAACCACGACGCCCGCGAATTCGTGTCCCACAACCATTGGAATCGGAATCGTGCGCTGCGCCCAGGCGTTCCAATCGTAAATATGAACATCGGTTCCGCAAATCGCGGTTTTATTGATTTGAATGAGAACGTCGTTCGGGCCAATTTCTGGCTCGGGCACTTCTTCCATCCAAATGCCTTCACGCGGATGACGCTTGACGAGACCTCGCATCACACGATCACTCCAAGCTCGCGGCCCACCTTCGCAAATGCCTCAATCGCGCGGTCGACCTGAGCCTCAGTATGAGCCGCCGAAAGCTGCACGCGAATGCGCGCCTGGCCACGCGGCACAACAGGAAATGAAAAACCAATCACGTAAATGCCCAGAGCGAGAAGCTTATCGGCCATTTCAGCCGCAAGCCGACCTTCGCCCAACATCACCGGCACAATCGGGTGCGTTCCTTCGGCAACATTGAAACCCAGCGCGCGCATGGCACTACGAAAACGACGCGCATTTTCCATCACGCGTTTCCGAGATTCTGCTTGAGTTTCAATAAGTTCCAAGACTTTGATTGATGCCGCAGTAATCACCGGCGCAAGCGTATTTGAGAACAAATATGGACGCGAACGCTGACGCAACAAATCAACAATCGCTTGGCTTGCAGCAGTGTAGCCGCCAGAAGCACCGCCGAGCGCCTTGCCCAACGTGCCTGTGATGATATCCACGCGCTTTTCGCAGCCTAAAAGTTCAGCAGTACCGCGACCGTTTTCGCCAACAAAACCAACGGCGTGCGAGTCGTCGACCATGACCAATGCGCCAAATTCTTCTGCTAAATCGCAGATTTCTGGCAACTTCGCATAATCGCCGTCCATTGAGAAAACACCATCGGTGGCGATCAATTTGAATCGGCAACTTGCAGCTTCTTCGAGCTTGGCGCGCAAATCCGTCATGTCGCCGTGCGCGTAACGAAGGCGCTTTCCTTTAGAAAGGCGCACGCCATCGATAATCGACGCATGGTTCAAAGCATCGGAAATAATTGCATCTTCCGGACCAATCAGGGTTTCGAACAAACCACCGTTCGCGTCAAAGCACGACGAGTAAAGAATCGCGTCTTCCTTGCCCAAAAAATGAGCGATTTTAGACTCTAATTCTTTGTGAATTCGCTGAGTTCCGCAGATGAAACGAACCGACGACATGCCGTAGCCATATTCATCGATCGCCGCGTGAGCCGCTGCTTTCACTTCAGGGTTGTCGCAAAGCCCTAAATAATTGTTGGCACAGAAGTTAATGACTTCTTCATCGCCCACTTTGATAGCGGCTTCTTGAGGCGACAAAATCACGCGCTCGTGCTTGGTAAGCCCTGCAGATTCGATAGCCGCGAGCTCATTCGAAAGAAACGCCGAAAAATCACTACGGATCATCTGACACCTCGTAACTCAGCGAAAACTGAGCGAAATCGAGAATTCAAGTTGCGTCAGCCGCGAAAGCTATTGCGAGTTTTACGCCCAGCGCAAACTGCGTTCTAGCGCAAGTTAAAAATCGAAAGAATGAAATAAAACTAAAAAGGCAGGTGGGAGCTTACGCAATCAGCCAAGCGTTTCGTGATAAAGACGCAATTGCGAAGAATAGTTACCATTTCGAAGTTTACGAATCGCTTGCGTCTCAATTTGACGAATGCGTTCACGTGTTAAATCAAAGACTTGGCCCACTTCTTCGAGAGTGTGATCGCTGCGAACGCCAATGCCAAAGCGCAATTTCAAAACTTTCGCTTCACGTTGAGAAAGAGCCGCCAATGCGCGGTTGGTCTCCTCAAGCATCATTGCGCGATCGACTTCTTCCATCGGCGATTCAACAGAAGTATCTTCAATAAAATCAACGAGTTCTGTGTCTTCATCGCCAATTGTCGTGCCCAAAGAAACCGGCGAACGATTCGCTTGTTGCGCGCTTTCAACCTGATCCGCCGTCATTCCTAAACGTTTAGCGATTTCTTCCGGATTCGCGTCACGACCGAATTCTTGATTCATTTCGCGCGAAACACGCGTGATTTTATTAATCTTTTCGATCATATGAACCGGAATTCGAATCGTTCGACTCTGATCTGCAAGCGCACGAGTGATCGCCTGACGAATCCACCACGTGGCGTACGTGCTGAATTTATGACCGCGCTGATACTCAAATTTTTCAACTGCGCGCATCAATCCGAGGTTGCCTTCTTGAATTAAATCAAGGAGTTGCAAGCCGTGATTCATGTAGCGCTTGGCCACACTCACAACCAACCTCAAGTTGGTCACAATCATGTCGCTCTTCGCGCGCGCGAGAATTCGACCTTGGCGACGAGCCTCTTTCACCCGCTCCGTCAACGTTTCCAAGTCGCTTCCCGCTTCTTTTTCGAGTTCTTTGATGCGACTGCGCGCCTTTTGAGCCAGCTGGCTTAAATCTTTCCACGAGCGCCGACTCATGCGCTCTTCTTCGCTCAACTGAGAAAGCTCTTCCTCAGTCAGCTCAGGCAGAGAGAGATTCGGCATCTTTTGAACAAATTCTTCTTTGTTCTTCGCAGCTTGCTCACATTCCGCCAAAAATTTTTTCCAGTCGCGAAGCTCGTCACGCATGCGCGCAAGCTGCTCAACAATGCCATCAACCACGG
>JAZUEA010000122.1:0-2640 GCA_045639945.1 Myxococcota bacterium | reverse complement strand
AGCGAAAAGCCCAGATACAACAAAACCCTCATCAGCTTTGCCAATGAGGGTTTTGAATTTAGAAAAGCGTCGAGTAATTTACTCGTTACTCTCTTCGCTCCCGCAGCAGGGCTTGAACCTGCGACACTTCGGTTAACAGCCGAATGCTCTACCGACTGAGCTATGCGGGATTATGTCTCGAACGCGGGCGTTTATACGCTCACTTGATTTGGGCGTCAAGAACTATTTTTACATTTCTCGAAAATAATGTGAGACGTTTTATAAGCACGTGAAATTGCTATGAAATTTTTATTCGCTTGGCTTGATATTTTCGCATTGTCAGCGTGAAAAAGGGCGATTATAAGCGCCGCAACGTTCTCCTGAGAGGTAAAAAACATGCGTTGCTTAAATATTTTCTTGGCGCTCTGCGCGCTGTCGTTTGCTGGCTGCAATTGTGACAATGGTGATTCGAAGTCTGAGCCCAAGCCGGATGCTGTAAAGGCAAAAGCTGAGAATCAGGCGGCAGAAGAAGGCACCAAGGTCGAAGAAAACGCAAAGCCGGCGGTAGAAGAAGGCACCAAGGTCGAAGAAAACGCGAAGCCGGCAGACGATGCTAAAGAAGTTGCGGCGAATGCGGCGCCCACGGAGCGAGAAGTTTTCGTGCCAGAGTGGATGGGCGAGGGCAAGACGAAGCCCGAGACTCGTGTTTTGGTCGCCTACTACTCGCACTCGGGAAACACTGCTGCTGTTGCGAAGATGATCGCGGAGGAAACGGGCGCGGCACTTTACGAAATCGTGCCTGAGACGGCTTATCCTGCGGATTACAATACGGTTGTGGCGCAGGCGAAAGTTGAAATCCAAAATAACGTTCGTCCAGCGTTAAAGTCCGCGAAGATCTTGGCAAAAGATTTCGATGTTTTCTACATTGGCACGCCCAACTGGTGGGGCACGATGGCACCTCCGGTTGCTACCTTTATCAATGAACTGGCTGCAGACGATGGATTAGAAGGCAAGTCCGTCATGCCGTTCTTGACGCATGGCAGTGGCGGCAAACAGCGCGTTTGTAGCGATATTGAGGGTCTGAGTATCAAGGCTGCTGTGAAGGAATGCTTTGCTGCTGAAAAAGATTCTGCAAAATCAGAGGATGTAAAGACTTGGATTGGAACGGTTACCGCAAAGTAATCGAATCAATCTCTATTCTCTCGCCTAAAAACATGCCTTTGCTTAAATCAAATTAGAATTTCTTTCACAAGATTGAGAATTTACTCGAATCAATCGGGATTGTAGTAAGCAATATTTACGATTGATTCGACGCAATTGAAGTTTATGTATTGATGAATGTCGATTGATTCAAAATGATCAACGTTTATGTAAACGATATTTCAAATTGCTTTAGTGCAATCGCAATAAATGCTTATCGATTTTCTGATTGCATCTAAATTTATGAGTTGATTGCTTTAATTATTCTCGATTTAACGATTCAACTCTTGTTGAGTGGACATAAAAAGCAGAGTAGCGCTTTTAATATGAGAAACAAAGACACGTAAGCAGCGATTGCTTCGTGAAAAATGGTTTTTAGGTGAGGGAATTTAGAATTTGGGGAGAAATAGGAGGGAAGGCGTGAGGCGAATTACTTGTCTTCGGCCTGCGGAGTGATTTCGATGGACCAGCTTTCGAGCTTTCCTTCGTCGCCAGCGCCCTGGTCGAACGCGTAAAGCGTCCAATCACCAGCGATATCGAGGCCGTTGAAGTAGTGAGTCACGAATGTTTCGCGGATGTCCTCTTCGTTCTGGCCTTCGCGGTCAAACAAGAAGTCGATATCGCCGTCGGGGGACATCAACATGAGGGAGAGGTCGCTGCGATACGGGTGAGCGATTTCAACATGGACGCTCACGCTGTCCACGACACCGTCTGCGTCCAACGAAATGACGCTTGCGATGCCGTCGTAGCTGTCGTCAGGAATCGCCATTTCGGTTTCGTTCTTGCCGCGGATGATGCCGTCGCTCGGCTGCGCGCAGTTGAGCGCTTCAGCGCAGGCCGGATCGTCGCAATCTGAGAGGCCGTTTGCATCATTGTCGATGCCGTCGTCGCAGATTTCGGGCACGGGGTTGCAGTACGGCGTGTTCTTGCACTGGATGTCGTCGCAGTCGATCTTGTGATCGCCGTTGTTGTCGATGCCGACGTTGCAGATTTCTTTGTCCAAGTTGAGCTGCGGTTCAGCGGCGACGCTCAAGCGGCCGTATTCCTGAATGTAACGGTAGGAAAGCCAGCCGTAGCCCTTGCCCATCGGGTTGTTGCGGCCCCAAGTGGTCTCGGTGCCCCAAGAGTTCTTGAACAACCAGAAGCCTTTTTCGGTGAGAACGTTGCCGTTTTCATCGAGCATCTGCTTGCCGTTCTTGTCGATGCGCGGAACTTCGAGGTCGTCGTCCCAACCCACGAGCAAGATGGCGTGGCCGGCGTGGTGCTCCAATCCGTGAGCCTTGTCGTCATCGTTCGGGTACATGACGTAACCGTTGGCTTTGTACTGCGAGTTGATGGCGTAGGGCGAGCCGCCGTGGTTCCAGCCTTGGTAGAAGAACGTCATGCTGGTGGCCACTGCGCGGTGGTTTTCGTACATGTAAGCCTTGGTGTTCTTGGGCTTGCTGCTGATCTGGCGAGAAG
>JAZUEA010000121.1:0-3796 GCA_045639945.1 Myxococcota bacterium | reverse complement strand
CGCCACGGCGTTTGGGCAAAACTCGCAAATCCAGAAATCAAGCAACGCTTCCGACAGTGAGACGCTGCCTGTTCTGGACGACACATTTGCGCACGCAACTCGTGCAAATGCGATTTCGGCAACCGCGGAGCAACCGCGACTGAGCGCCGCTGCGCAACGCAGCGCTCTAACGGCGCAATACTCAACGGCTGCACGCTCTGCAGTGAAACCTGTTGCAGAACGCCGAGCGCCGAATTCCACGTTAAGTAAGCAGCTCAGCAAACAAAAGCGCGCTCGATCCACCTACACAGCGTTTTGGATTGCACTCACGACGCTTTTGCTGGTGGGCGTGGGGCTCATCCTGTTTGCCGTTTTCTACGAAGAAGAAGTGGCGCCGGAGCCAACAAACGTTCCGGCCAAGACGCAGCCGCAGGTCAAAAAGCCACGCGCTTCTAAACCGCATCACTCCGTGACGCAGCCGTAAACACCGTCCACATCCGCACCCAGTGAAATCGCCTCAAGCGGAAAAGGTTCGCCAGAATCAGGATTTACACGCGCCGACGCAGAAGTGAGGCGAATGAATCGCACACCTTCGCGTTTCACTTTTTTGCCGAGTTCCGAATCGGGTAAGTCCGCAAGATCAAAGCGATCTCCGCCGGCATCTTCCGAAAACGGCGATACAGGATTGAGCTCTTCATGCAGCATCACCGGCGTCAATCCAGCAAACCCCGACCAAAGTTCGGGCTCACTCACGTAAACCGTTTCATCTTCGGCCAGGTAATCGTGAGAAAACGCAATAAAATCAACACCATCCGACGAAACTTCAACGACCATAGGTTCAAAATACCAGCCAATTGAAGTTTTGAAGCCGTTTTCAAAAATCGCGAATTCCGGACCTTGACCATCAAAAATCGCAGTGTCGCCGGACCAGCTGAGCACAATGCTTGCTTCTTCGCCCGAACTTTCCAGCGAGTACACGTCCATGCTGCCTGCGTAAAAACCCGCACCACGAACGCCGTTCACCGCCATTTCGGGATCGTGAAAGCGCAACTCCGATGCACCCGGCGCGGAAACCACAATGTCCGCTAACTTCGCGTTTTTACAAACAAATTTTTCTTTATCGTCAGGTTGGGTTTCACTGGGAGGCGTTTCATCAGGCAGTGATTCACCGGTTTCAAGCGAATAGCGCGTCTCTAACCTTCCGGAATCTAAGCGAAAAATGCTGATTGCATCTTTTGCCCATTCCGTCACAGCCAGGCGCTGACCACTTTCATCAACGGCGGCATGCCACGGATTTGAACCGACGCCGAGCGCAAAATACCTTTGAGATCGGCCATCTTGGTCCAATTCATCCACTCGATTCCGCCCCGAATCCACCACGTATAAATGATCGTTCGCAGCGACGATGTGGTTGGGCGTCATTCCCAATGCGTCGCCAATTCGCTCAACTTTGAGCGCCGAGCAGTCTGGTGCGCCTGTTTCAACGCTCGCTTTAAATGGCCGTAAATCGAGTCGCACCAACTGGCCAGACATTGCGAGAATTACGTAAAGGCGATCGTTTAAAACCGTAATAGATTCGGGACCTTCGATATCATGCGCCGATTCTCCTAACTCCAAATCGCAAATCGAATCACCCGACGCATTCAAAAAATAGAGCCGATCCGCGTTGAAATCGGCCACGAAAAAATGCTCTTGCCAAGCGACAACGCTGCCTAATCCAATCGCAGGAGCAGAAGCCAAAATCTTCGGTTCCTTAATAATTTCAAGCGGATTCGCAGAAATCGCGTAAACAGAATTCGTAATGGCTGACGTTAAAATGCCACGATTGCCAGCCAACGCGAGCGCCATAGGCACATCGTTCACGTCGCTCAAATTCAAAGACTCAAGCGATGCCAGCGTTTCATCACCGCGATTGAGTCTATCGATGGCACCGCCGCCAACACTTTTTGGATGCTCCGGATCGCTCAAATCGATCACGCCACTTGCCACCGAAAACAGAAAATCTTCAGTCAAAACAAGATGTTGTGGATTTTTTTGAGTTGTATAAAAGCTGCTTTTTCGCTCGCCGGTTTGCGCATCTAAAAACACAACTTCGCCACGGCCGTAATTCTTGCCGTCATACCGAGTAAGCGAAACCGCAAGTGTTGATTCATCAACAAAAACAATCGCTTGCGGCCGAAGTGCCGTCGATTCGATTTTCGTTTTTTCGTAAGAATCAAAACACGAGGTTAAACAGCAAGCGAGGCAAGCAAAAAGCTTTAAATTTCGAGACATATCAAATCCGGCACTTTTCATATAAGGGCGCGCAGATTATAGGAGCTCATGCGTTTTTTCCCGATTGTTTTCTCTGCCGCTCTCGCGACACCCGCCATCAGCCAAGCTCAAGACGAAGAAATCGAAGAAGGCGAAATCATCATCATCGGCACTCCCGTCAAAAATGATGAAGATTCGCGAAATCAAACGGGATTTTCAGAAAAGCTAAACCTTAAAAATCAGGTTCGCCCCATTGCCGACACCGGCGACCTTTTGCGCAGCGCAAGCGGCGTAACCGTGCGCGACGAAGGCGGCGCAGGACGCGCAAAACGCATCACGCTAAGAGGCGTAGATGCTCAACAAGTTTCTGTTTTTATTGATGATTTACCGCTTTCCGGCAGCCGTGGCGGCGCGTTCGATTTGGCGAGTTTGCCCGTTTCATTTTTGGAAAGCGTAGAACTTTTGCGCGGCGCTCAAGGCGCTTACTACGGCAGCAGCGCTCAAGGCGGCGTTGTTCATTTACGAACGCAAGAATCATCAAAAAAACGAATTAATTCAGGCAAGTTAAAGCTTCGCGCGGGCCAAGGCTCATGGTTCACGCTCGATGGCTCACTCGATATTGAAGCCGAAAAACAAAGCTTACTTTTGGGTGCACAAGGCAGTTGCGCCGACGGCAACTTCTCGTTTCGCGACGTCAACGGCCACACACGCACACGCAAAAACAACGAGCACAAATCTGGCGGCGGATTCGTGCGCTGGCGAATTCACCGAGATACTGGAACTTTCGATTTTTTCTCACAAATTCACGGACTTACACGAGGCGAGCCGGGGCAAGAGCAGCTTGAGAATTTGCACGCATCCAGCGAACAATTCGAGCAGCGTTACGCAATCCGCGCGAAATTAAAAGAGAAACACAAAATTGCCACGAGTGGCGGCGTGCAATTGCGACTCAAGCGCTACCGATTCCGCGATCCCGAACCATTTTTAGCCGGCAGCACGCAAGGATTTTATTTATCAGACAAAGACTTAGCTGCTGATGCTCGCGTTTTATACAGCGAGTTTTCAGCGCATCAAATCGCACTGGCCGCCGAAGCACGCTACGAAATCGCCGACAGCGAACGAAACGACGCCAGAGACCGCAATGAATCGCGTGCACACGGTGCCGTCACGCTCAGCGACACGTGGGAATTGAGCGACTTTCGGCTCGAAGGTGCTCTTCGATTGGATGCAACAAGTGGCCGAAGTCTAGAGCTGGTACCACAAATCGGCGCTGCATGGTCGCCGAACCACAAGCTCACGGTAAGAACCAATTTCGGTCGCAGCTTTCGAGATCCATCGTTTGACGAGCTTTATTTCGAAGGTCCCGGCGTGCGCGGAAATCCAGACTTGCGCTCCGAAAAAGGCTGGAGCGGCGATTTTGGCATTCAATGGCGCGGACCTCATATTGAAGCCGAAACTGCTTTATTTGCCTCAACTTACGAGCGAATGATTTTATTTGCTCGCACCAATCCCTACTTGCTCAAAGCACAAGATAATTACGGTTCAAAAATTTTCGGTGCTGAAT
>JAZUEA010000120.1:0-6026 GCA_045639945.1 Myxococcota bacterium | reverse complement strand
CGTTTGCGCGCTCACTACGAAAAGTCGCCGGTCAAGGTTGTGGTTCCGCAAGTTGAGTCGGTGAAGGCAGAAAACAGTAAGGTCGAGGCGCCCAAAGTTCAGGCGAAGTCTGAAGCTGCGGCTGCTCAAAAGTCCGAACGCGCCGAAAAATTTGAGAAAAAGCAGAATCGCGAAGAGCGCCGCGAAGTTGCTCAGGCGTCGAAAGCGGTTGAATCGCAAAAGGTTGAAGAGACAAAGAAGCCGCGTTCCAGCGCTGAATCTTTGTGCGCAGCGGCCAAGTCGGTGCTTCGTCATGCGGGCAAGGCACTCACTTTCAACGAACTCAATGAAGCGGTCAACGAGCGTATTTCCTCCAAGGGGCTTTTGCCTGCATTGATGGCAGAAAACACGCGCAGCACTTCAAAGGGCATTCGCGCGCCGTTCTTCCTGCACTGCGACGGCAAGATCGGTTTGACAGAATGGGATTTGTCGCGCCGGGCGTTGCAAATCGAGAGCACCATCGCTCGCTTGTTGAACGAGCAGCGAGAAGTTTTGGAACTCGACTTGTTGGAGCGCGTTTCTAAGCTTTCGAAAGTTGGCTTTGAACAGGTTGTCTCGATTTTGCTTGAGCGCTTGGGGTACGACACGCTCGAAATGGTCGCTCGTCGCGTGAATATGACCGTTTTGTTGTCCAAGTTGCGCGGTACGTCGGTTGCGATTTTTGCGCTTCAAGGTCGCGATGTCATTTCGGGCGAGCAGGCGCAGGCTTGTCAGGAAGAGCTCAAAGAATTGGGCGCGGAAAAGGGAATTATCGTTGCAAACGCTCCGTTTGCGGATACGGCTTACGATGTTGAAGAATGTCCGGCCGAAGGTCTTCGCCCGATGCGCTTGATGGACGGTGAAACGTTTGCTCACCTCTTGTTCGAGCATGGCATCGGCCGCACCACGCTCCAGCCCAAGCTTTATCACTTGGACGGTGCGTTCTTTGAGAGCTTGGACTGAACCATGTCGATTTTGAGCATGACTGGCTTTGGCCAGAGCAGCTTTGAGCTCGGTTCTGTGAATTATCAGGTGTCTGTGAAAACGGTGAACAACCGCTTTCTCGACCTGAAGTTGCGCTTGCCTCAATCGCTGAACAACGCTGAACTTGAAGTTCGTGCGCGGATTTCGAAAGCGCTTGAACGTGGTCGTGTTGACATGTCGCTGCAAAGTGCACCGATTCATCAAACCGACTCACAAGTGCTTCACTATGATTCGCAAGCGGCCTTGGCTGCTAAAAATGAACTTTGCGCCTTGGCAGAGAAACTTGGCTTAACGCCGAGTGATGACACGCTGTTTCGTGAAATTCTGCGATCGCCGTCCGTGACGCTTTCGGATACGGAAGCTCAGGATGCGTTGGAGCCTAAATTTTTTGAAGCGCTCGACATTGCGCTCAAAAACTTGCTTGAAATGCGAGCCAAAGAAGGCGAGGCGCTGCGCCTGGTTCTTTGCGAAATGCTTGATCGCATGGAAAATTTGCGCTTGCAGTTGATAGAGCGGGCGAGTGTTCAAGTTGCAAATTGGCGTGAGCGCTTGTTAACGCGCCTGCGCGATTACCTTGAGCAAATGGGGCAGCGTTTGGATGAATCGCGTTTGGTTCAAGAAGTGGCGTTGGTTGCAGATAAAACCGATGTCGCAGAAGAACTTGCGCGTTTAAAGAGTCACATTTCTCAGGGAAAGCAACTTCTAAAGGCAGAAGGTCCGGCGCAACGAGTTGGACGCAAACTCGATTTCTTGTGTCAGGAAATGCTGCGCGAAGTGACGACAACGGCGTCCAAGGTGCAAGATCTTGAGGCGACCGAGATTACGCTCACGTTCAAGAGCGAGCTTGAGCGGTTCCGCGAGCAAATTCAAAACGTCGAATAAGGAAAGTTCCATGGTTCTCATGATTCTGGCCGCTGTGAGCGGAACTGGAAAATCTACGGTCGTTGCTGAACTTTGCAAGCGTTGCCCAAATCTCAAGCTCTCCGTGAGCCATACCACGCGCAAGCCTCGTCCAGGTGAGGTCGATGGTGTTCAGTACAATTTCGTAACGCGTGAGCAATTTGACGCCAAAGTAGCTGAAGATGGCTTCGCAGAATGGGCTGAATACGCCGGAAATTGCTACGGAACTTCAATTTCGACCATTGAAGAAGCAAAGGCAAAAGGACACGATCTTTTGTTTGAAATCGATTGTGTCGGTGCCATGAACATCATGCGTCGTTATCCCGAAGCGATTTCGTGTTTCTTGCTGCCGCCGTCTATGGAAGAGCTTGAAAATCGTTTACGTGGTCGCGGTACGGAATCGGAAGAAACGATTCAGCGCCGCTTGGCGATTGGTCAGCAAGAAATGAAAACGGCTGAGCATTTTCAGCATTTCGTTGTGAATCACACGGTTGAGCAAGCCGCCAGTGATTTGCAGCGTATTTACACTGACTTTGCCAAAAATCGCTCTGAAGGTTTGGCCTTAATTCAAAACTTGCAAGCAACGCGCGATTAAATAAAGGGTTTGATGATGATCCGCATCGAGGACACGATTCAAGAGCTCATCGCGCATCAGCCTGATGCCGATCTAAATCTTATCCGCCGCGCATACATTTTTAGCGCCAGGGTTCACCAAGGTCAGCTGCGAAAAAGTGGCGAGCCGTACTTGGTGCACCCTGTTGAAGTGAGCTACATCGTTGCCAAACTTGGTTTGGATGCACCATCGGTTGCGGCAGCCTTGTTGCATGATACGGTTGAGGACACCGTTGCGACAGAAGAAGAAATTGTCTCGCAATTTGGCGAAGATGTTGGCTTTTTGGTCGCAAGCCTCACCAAGATTTCAAAGCTGAATTTCCGAAACGCCGAAGAGGCTACAGCCGAAAACTTCCGTCGTCTCTTGGTGGCGATGGGTAAAGATCTTCGCGTCATTCTCGTGAAATTGGCAGATCGTCTGCACAATATGCGGACGCTCAAGTTCATGATTCCCGAGAAACAACAGCGAATTTCGCAAGAAACGCTCGATATTTACGCGCCACTTGCAAATCGCTTGGGTATCGCTTGGATTAAAACAGAACTTGAGGATCTCTGTTTCAAGTATCTTTACCCTGAGGATTATCACTCACTTGCGGCGCAAATCGCCAAGACGCGCGCTGAACGCGAAGCGTACATTGCGAAAGTGATTGAGGAAATCCGACGGGTTTTGGACGCGCAAGGCCTGAAAGCTGAAATCACCGGTCGTCCGAAACATCTGTGGTCGATTCATCAGAAGATTAAGATTTCCGGTCACGCGCTCAGTAATCTGTACGATATTCAGGCGTTCCGCATCATCGTCTCTCAAATTCCAGAGTGTTACGAAGCACTGGGTTACATCCACAACATGTGGAAACCCATTCCGAACCGCTTCAAAGATTACATCGCGCTGCCCAAAGAAAACGGCTACCGTTCGCTGCATACTGCTGTGATTGGTCCGAACAACGAACGGATTGAGTTGCAGATCCGCACGCAGGAAATGCACGAAGTGGCGGAGTCAGGTGTTGCAGCGCACTGGAATTACAAGGAAACACAGTACGGCATGCACTCGTCGCCGCAGTTCAAGTGGCTCGCAAATGTGTGCGAGTGGAATGAGCTGCACGGCAAGGACTTCATTGAAGCGGTGAAGGTGGATCTTTTTGAAAGCGAAGTTTTCGTTTTCACGCCGCAAGGTGAGGTACTGGGTTTTCCGCAAGGCGCTACGCCTATCGATTTTGCGTATGCGATTCACTCAAATGTTGGCCACGAATGCACGGGCGCAAAAATCAACGGCGTTCAAGTTCCGTTGCGCACACCGCTGCACAACGGCGAATATGTTGAGATTTTGCGCACAAAGGGCTCTAAGCCCAAAGCGGATTGGCTGAAATTTGTTGTCACGAGTCGAGCAAAAGCCAAGATCCGTGCATTTTTGCGCCAAGAAGACAATGCCCGTAGCGAGCAAATTGGCAGCGAACTTTTGGATCGCGAACTGAAACTTTATGGTGTCAGTCTTGCGAAAATCCGAAAGACCGGTCATCTCGAAGAAAGTGCCAAAAAAGGGAAGTTCAAGAGTTCCAAAGAACTTTTCTTGGCTCTCGGTTACGGCAAAGTCAAAATTGAATCGATTATCAGCGACTTTTTGCCGCCTGAAGTGCTCGCCGAGAAAATTGAAAAATCCGACGAAAGCGCACTGGACCGGATCAATAAAAAGGAAATCATCACTTCCACAACCAGCACTGGCAAGACCGGCGTTGTGGTCGATGGTTTGGATGGCATTGCGTGTCACTTCCCGAAATGCTGCTCACCGCTGCACGGCGATCCCATTGTGGGGTTTGTTACATTCGGCAAGGCAGTCACGGTGCACCGCGCTGATTGCTCGCACGTTTTGGATTACGATCCGGAGCGTCGTGTAACTGTTCGCTGGGAAAGCGAAACTCGCCGCCAAAGCTCAGTTCGTCTACGCATCATGGGCAAGGACTCTCCTGGCTTGCTTGCTGCCATGAGTCAGTGTTTCCACAACGCGAATATCAATATCACCGCCGTTACGTGCCGCACATTGCCAGAAGGCGAGTCGATCAACATTTTCTCCATTTTGGTCAATGATTTGGACCAGTTAACAAACGTCATCAAGATGATCACCAAGATCGGCGGTATCTCGTCGGTCGAACGTATCAGCAATTGATGGCCGGGGAAGTCGAATGGCTCCAGGTCTTAACCTTCGGAATCTATTCTGCTTTCAGTTTTTTGGTGTTCGTGGTTCGATTCCAACGCCAGGGCAAGACACGGTGCGTCACGGTGGAAATACTGCGTGCGTGGCGCTTTTTGTTGGTCCAAGATTGCTGATTTTTGACGCTGGTTCCGGCCTGCGTGGCTTAGGTGAATTTCTCAAAAATACCGCACCGAGCATGGGATTGCCCAGATTCGATGAGGTTGAAGCAGATCTTTTCCTTAGTCACTTTCACTGGGATCACATTCAAGGCTTGCCTTATTTTGGTCCTCTCTACGAATCCTCAACAAAATTAAGGATTTATGCACCAGGAAAAGGCGAAAAGCTAAAGCAGCGACTTTCTGCCCAAATGTGCTTGCCGCATTTTCCTGTTGAGTTGTCAGCAGTGCCTGCACAAATCGAGTATCGTGGTTTAGATCCACAAAGCGTGCTTGATTTGGGCGATGGTATTGGCATTCGCACAGCGTCGCAGCAGCATCCGTCTGGTTCCTGGGCGTTTCGAGTTGATTTCTCTGGTAAAAGTCTTGTGTACGCAACGGACACGGAACAAGTCCATGGAGGAACGTTTCCTTCGATTTTCCGCGGAGTTAACGTTCTTATTCACGATGCGCAATACACAGGAGCCGAGTATTTGTCAGGCCACAAAGGTTTTGGGCACTCGACCATCGAAGCTGCCACGCGCGTTGCAGAAGACGCTTCCGTCGATCGTCTCTACTATTTCCACCACGATCCCATGCACTCTGACGAATTTTTGGAGCGCGCCTGCAACCGTGAACGAGAAGGGAAATCAGGCAAACCGATTTGCGAGATGGCCAAAGAAGGCGTTCTGATCGAGGTTTGATGTGCGCGATTTGAACAATTTAAAGCGCCGAATCGAGTTGCGCCTTGAACCGCGTCAAATTGTGACGTTTGTCATTTCCGCGCTTGTTGTGCTGGTTGTCGTTTTTGTCGTGGGATTGAAGTTGGGAGCCAATCAAGAACCTACGGCAAATTCTGAAATCTCCGGCGAAATTGAGATTTCGGATTCGGCAATTTTGGCGGAAACGACACCAAAACTCGATTGTTCGGTTGCATGTCCTTGTAATTGCACGCGAATCACAAATGAATCGCATCTTCCTGATGCGCCGACCGTGATTTCGTCGCAGCACAAGATTCGCGGTGAAGTTGAGTTCGACTTGACTGAGCGCACGCCCGAAGAATTGGCGCAGATTTTCGCCGAACAAGCACCGTCTTTGATCCCCAAAACACCAAATCCTGCATCTCAAACCTGGCCGTAAACGAGTAGTATTTGGCTCGTTCGCACAATCGC
>JAZUEA010000119.1:0-4207 GCA_045639945.1 Myxococcota bacterium | reverse complement strand
GCCCGAAGGCTGGATCTACAAGCGTTGCTCTCAAGCGACACCTGTCCCATGGCGTAAAAAGACCTGGAAATTGCCGTTGGATGCGAAGCCGGGGGCTTGGCCTGAGTTTCTGTTGGGCTCGATTCACTGTCAGGAAGAGGCAGCGCTTCTTGCTGGCGATGTTGTACAAGCGCAACCCGGAGAAAACGTTCTCGATCTTTGCGCAGCGCCAGGTGGCAAAACCGCTCAGCTGGCCATTCAAATGCAGGATCGCGGATTGTTGCTTGCTAATGAACGGTCGTCAGGACGCATTCCATCGTTGCGCAGAACTCTCGATCGCTTGGGAATTTCTTGTGCGCAAGTGAGCTTAGGCGATGGTACACGCATCAATCCCGGTCTGACATTTGATCGGGTGCTTGTTGATGCTCCGTGTACATGTGAAGGCACGATTCAAAAGTCGCAAGCTCGTCGACAAGGTACAGATGATACATATCGAAAGACCACAGTCGACTTGCAAAAGGCACTTCTGCGACATGCGATTCAGTTATGTCGACCAGGTGGAACGATTATCTATTCGACCTGTACGTATTCACCGGAAGAGAATGAAGGAGTTCTCACTGCCGTAGGCGATAGTATTGAGGTATTGCCGCTTTCGGCACCGAGTCAACTTGCTGTTTCTCAAGGTGTTTGCTCATTCGGCACATGCCGATTCCGTGAAGACGCTCAGAATGCCATTCGGCTCTGGCCGCATATCAGTCAAACTGGAGGGTTCTTTGTCGCAAAACTTCGCCGCCTTTGAGCCCTACGCAGAAGTAGAGCAATTGCTCTACTGGCTGAAGTGGAGATACGGCTTTGAGCCGTCTGTTTTCGCTGGTCATCGCTTCTGGCAACGACCAGGCTCGCCAGCTATCTGGATTGCAGCTGAGCAATGCACGCCATGTGCGAATCTTCGACTGGAGTCCATTGGCATTACAGTGCTTCGTGATCCGCCACCGCGCGGCATGTTGTGCAATGTTTTCGCATTAAGATTCGGAGATGCAGCGAGTAAACACGTTGTGACGCTCACAAATGAGCAAGCAGAGCTTTATCTGGCGCGTGAATCTGTTCAATTGGAGCAGGACACCACAGAGCTGCAGGGATTTGTCATTGTAAGAAGAGCCGATCGCGTTCTTGGATGTGGCAAAGTCGTTGACCATCTGCTCGAAAGTCATTTGCCGCGCGCCTGGCTTCAGGGCGTTTAGCTCATTCAATCATGATGCAGGTCACTTGGAGCAAGACTTGCAGCTCTTGTGCCAGAGTGATACCGTATCGCACTTTTCATTTTTTGGCTTTAGTTCATGGACGCTTCGGGATCCGACGTCGTATTTCCTCTCCCGCAAATCATCGGAATCATTGCTTGCATAGCAGGAAGTGCGTTTTTCTCTGCGACTGAGACTGCTCTCACGCGTATTCCAGATAATTTTGCGCGTCAGAAGATAGAAAACGAACCGACGACTGCAGGATTGTTTAAGTACTGGCTGGCTCATAAGAGTCATGTTGTCTCGTCGCTCTTAGTCGGGAACAACATCGTCAACATATTGGCATCTGTGTACGCCTATCAGGTCGCTGAGTATTTCTGTCCTGACTATGCGTCTGTGGTGTCGGTTGCGTTTTTAACAGCGCTCATTTTGATTTTCGGAGAGATCACTCCCAAAACCTTGGCGATGCAGAACTGGAAGCGACTGTCGACGCCGTTAATTCGCATCGCTTTTGTCTTTGAGAAGTTGTTCTTCATTATTGCACGGCCGTTGTCGCAGATTCCGCGCTTGTTCACCGGTGAAAAACCGGACCTTGCGCCTCCTGTTACAGAAGACGAAATTGAATATCAGATCCGTTTAGGGGTTCAGTCACAAGTCTTTGAAGAAACTCAGCAGGGTGAATTGCTTCGGTCAGCTGTCGAATTCCCTGAGACGCTCGTTAAAGAGGTGATGACACCGCGCATTCAGATCTTTGGTATCGATGTTGACACACCTTTCGCTGAGGTCGTTCAGAAAGTCTTACACGATGGTCATAGCCGCATCCCTGTCTATCGCGAAAGCATAGACTGCGTGATCGGTATTCTCCACATTAGAGACCTTTTAGAAGCCCTTGCTGGTGGTGCTGACCATATGCCGGAGACTGTGGAACCTTTGGTTCACGAGCCTTACTTTGCGCCGGAAACGCAAAAGGTCTCCGATCTGCTTGCTCTCATGAAGTCGCAAGCGCTGCATTTGGCGATTGTGGTCGATGAATTTGGTGGAACTGCCGGTCTTATCGCGCTTGAAGATATTATCGAAGAGTTGGTCGGTGATATTCGCGATGAATATGACGATGAAGCGGAATCCCCACATCTTGTAAAGCTTGAAGAAGGTGTTTGGGCTGTTGACGCACGAATGAGCATCTACGATTTACGTGATGCTCTTGGTGTGATGCTGCCTGATACAGGCGAGTATGAATCTGTCGGCGGATATGTGGTTGCGACTTGTGGTGCAATTCCTGCTGTTGGAACAGTGGTGAAAGCGCCAGGTGCGCAGCTGAAGGTCCTTAGCGCTGATGCGCGTAAAGTCGACAAGTGTGAACTTCGTTTAGTCCCCGAAGAACAAGAACCTTCCTCTGAAGAAAATTAAATCCGACAATTGTCGAAGAGCTTTTTCTGTTAAGTTTCCCTGCCTAGAATTCTTTCCAATTCGATTTCTTAAACAATATTACCAATTAGACAATTATCGAATCTAAAAACTATTCTTTTTAAGATTGATGGCAACTGTCTAAAGATAATAACAGCTTGGGCTATTTATAAAGGCAATTGTCTAATTCTACGAACTGAACTGCGTTCGAGAAATGACCGTTGTCAAAAGAAATGAATGAAGGCTAAAGCTTTAAAAGGAAATTGGCGAAAGAGAAGAGTAGGTGAGGAAGAATCAAAAGCTAATTGCCAATTAAAAATATCTTGCGGGGTTTAGCGAGAGGAACCGGCGCCTTCACCGCGATCTTCATCCGGTGCTTCTGCCGGAATGATAAGTTCTTCAGTGATTTCGCCGTTATGAGAGGCGCCAGGTGGTGGAGGCTGCGACAAGGACACATCTTCGCCGTAGAAATAGCGAAGAATCTCCATTGTGCTGTAGCCTTTTTGTTCCGCCAAACAGATAGTGGCCCACTGACCCAAAGCGCCGCGGTTTGCATCGTCGAATGGAGCAATCAACGAGCCTTTCACTTTGTCGCCGCTTTTGCCTTCATTGCGAGTCACGTGGATTTCGGTCCAGAACGTACCTTTGAAGATGCGTTTCTTGCCTTTAGCGCGCTGTCGCTTCCAGTGCGACGTCATTGCGCTCCATGTTTTGAACTTTTTGTAACCGCTCTTATAGGTTCCCCAGGGCTTGCACTTGTCGTCGACACGTGTCCCAGAGACATAGTTGGCACGTAAAAGGTTTCCGCCACGGTGGATGAGTAGGTCTTCTGTATTGTGCGCAGCGGCTTTTGCTGCGGCGGATGGCCCAGGCTTCCAGCATTGAAAGTGTGGACCAATTGGCACCAAGGCTGTTTCGCCCTTTCTGCCTAAAAATCCAGCGAGAAAAGTGCGAGCAGCGATGACCTGAGCTTCTAAGGCAGCTGGTGTACTGGTTAAAGGCCCCATTTCGCAGTTAAGGACGCCTGGCAGGTATTCTGATTCGACGTCCATAACTCCTTTGGCAGTATTAATGCACAAAGGCATGAAGCTATCTCGTGATCTGCCAGCAATGCAGGCGTCTAACTCTGAACGAAGATCAGGAGTTGGCTCTGGATTAACTGGTTTAACTTCGGGATGTTGACGCTTTTGCACATTTGTTTGAGTACTGACAGTCGTCGGTCGTGAGCCTCCGCATCCTGTCAGAAGTGTAAACACGACAAGAATTACGAGCCAGAACTTGTTCAAATGGCATTCTCTCGACTGGTAAAATAAAAAGTTATGTGCCGAACAGTAAAACAAGAAGAGTTTTATATGCTCGGCACATGCCGAACCGTAAAAATCGATCTGCTTTTTACATTTGCGCTTGGTTAACCAGGTCGCGCGGGAGGATTTTCGACGGTGCCTTAGTGCCAATTAACCACAACTGGTGGGCTGCACGGGTTGCGGCAACGTGGAAGAGGTGTCGAGACTCCATGTTATCAGGATATTCATCGTTGGTAGGCTCCAAAATCACGACGTAATCGTACTCTAGACCCTTGACCTGAT
>JAZUEA010000118.1:0-7588 GCA_045639945.1 Myxococcota bacterium | reverse complement strand
CCGTTGGTCCCAAAGGCTTGGTTGTCGGTATTGATCTCAAAGCGGTGAAACCGATTGCCGCCAAGAACGTTCGCATTTTGCAGGGCGATATTTTTGCAACGCCCGCTGAAGTGTTCTTGGGTGAAAAAGGCGAAAAGTTCGACGCCGTTTTAAGCGATATGGCGCCCAACACCTGCGGCGATCGATTTACCGATCACGTGCGTTCCGTTGAACTTTGCCGCCGCGCATTTAGTTTAACGGATGCGTTGCTCAGGCCTGGAGGTTCGTTTGTCTGCAAAATCTTTGAAGGCGGCGAACTTCAGGATTTTGTTGAAGAAGTAAAGCCGCACTTCAAGCAGTTGCGTCGCGTAAAACCCAAAAGCACTCGATCTGAAAGTGTTGAGCTTTTTGTGGTGGCGCAGGGATTTTTAGGACCTGAAAAGGCGAGTGAAGAAGTGGCGAGCAGCGAAACGCCTGAGTTTGATGGAACTCAGTTGGTTGATTCGCCGATTTCTTCCAAATAA
This sequence comes from Myxococcota bacterium, assembly GCA_045639945.1. Classification (GTDB taxonomy): domain Bacteria; phylum Myxococcota_A; class Bradymonadia; order UBA7976; family UBA1532; genus UBA1238. Next base: position 7,085 of record JAZUEA010000118.1, on the reverse strand, counting down.
GCGGAAAACGCCGATTCAAACAGAGCGGCGAGCGCTTTGTGATTGGGTTGTTCGAGCGCGGTGAAGTACTCGCTGCGCTCTTGCCCCGGCAGCACGATGGGCGGGAAGCCAAGCGACAACGAGAGCAGGTTCGTAAAGAGCCGCGCCGTTGTGCCGGGATTTCGTCTAAACGGATAAATGCCCATCAGCTTAAAGTGAAATTCTGCAAGAAAATCCGCAGGATCGGGAAAATCTTTGCTCGATTTTTCAAGCGACTGAAGAAGCTCAGTCAAACGAGGTTCCACTTCTTGGGGCGGACAAATCGTTTGCGAGTAATCGCGGTGAACCGGTGAATCCGGGCGATAAATGCCTCCCATGTCGCGGGCTGCTGGAGTGAGCTGAAGGTGAATCGCTTTCAAATTTTCTTGCGAAACGGCGTTGATGCCTTTGCGCGCTTCTTTGAAAATCCACTCTAACAGCTGGCGGTAAGCGCGAATTCGTTTGGCTGAAGGCAAGTTGTACGGATTGATTTCCGAATCGGGTTTTTCAAGCGCTTCTCGAATCTCGTTTGCGCCAAAAAGATGACCTTCGAGCATGTTGTCGTGGTGAATCCAAAGATAGACCACGCGCTCGGACAAATCGTTGAAGCTTGCCTTCTTGGGCGGATGCGTCAGGCGGTAATGCTCCAAAGCACGGCAGAGCGTTGCGTTCATCTGGACTCCTTCGCCGGATTGAATGCGCAGATATTAACGATGCGATACTGAAAATGGCAGGGCTTTACAGCGAGAAGCCTGGAGAGAAGTGATTAGAGGCGCACGCACCAGTTGTGTGGATCGGGCCGTGTTCCGTTTTGAATGCCGGTAATTTCGTTGTAAACGCGTTTGGCGAAAGGTCCCATTTGACCGTCGGCTACGGTGTAATCCTGATCGCGGAAATGCAATTGGCCGACTGGGCTGATGACTGCAGCGGTGCCTGTGCCGAACGCTTCTTCGAGCGTACCGTTCTTTTGCGCCTCAATAACTTCTTGAATATCGATGCGGCGCTCGCTGATTGGAATGCCCCAATCTTTGCAAAGTTGAATGACCGATTTGCGAGTGATTCCGGACAAGATCGTGCCGTCGAGTGGCGCGGTGAGCACTTCACCGTTGATTTTGAAGAACATGTTCATGGTGCCGACTTCTTCAACGTAACGGTGCTCTCGGCCGTCCAGCCATAAAACCTGGGCGCAACCATTCGATTTCGCGATTTGTGATGCGTACAAACTGGCAGCGTAGTTGGCCATGGTCTTTGCGCAACCCAAACCACCTTCGTACGCGCGCACGTAGTTTTCTTCGACCCAGATTTTGACCGGATTGAAACCTTCTGCGTAGTACGAACCCACCGGGCCGGCGATGACAAAGAAGCGGTAGTTGGCGGAAACGCGAATGCCTAAGCTGACTTCACTCGCAATGACCGTCGGGCGCAGGTAAAGGCTGGTGCCTTTGCTGGTGGGAATCCAATTTTGATCGATGCGGACAAATTCGTAGAGCGCTTCGAGTGCATCGTCGATGTTGAGTTCAGGAATGCACAAGCGACGATTGGAATTGTTTAAACGCTCAAAGTGGTCACGAGGTCGAAAGATCGCGACGTGGCCATCTGGGTGCCGAAATGCCTTCATGCCTTCGAACACGCCTTGGCCGTAGTGGAGCACCAAGCTGGCAGGATCCATTAAAAAAGGCGCCTTGGGTACGATGTGGGCATCGCCCCAACTGCTGTTTTGCTGATCGTAATCGATAAGGAGCATGTGGTCGGTAAAGCAGCGCCCAAAAACGAGTTCACTTTCTTTTGGGTGAGCCTTGCGCTTGGCCGGTTCGACGATCTCCTTGCAGATTTTCATGGATTTCCTCTTTCTAGGAGCGAGGCGAGAGTATTGGGTTCGCCCGACTGCTGGATTGCAGTTCATGCGCTCCCTGGCGAGATGCGGGCGCAATGTATGCAAGAGGGGCGATCGTTCCTAGTAGAAAGATGTGAATTTGTGTAGAAGCGGCCTGGATTAAAGCAAACACTCGAATCTGCAATGCTTTTTTGAATCGTGTAATCGCACTTGAGTTTTCAAGCACTACGCGGAAGATCTGCGGCCGATTTCGTGTTGAGATGTCCTTTGGGTTTTTGGGAAAGGTAACTGCCTCTTTGTGCAGATAGGAGCCAAAAATGGCAAATGCAGTTGTGATCATGGCGGCGGGCTTGGGAACGCGCATGCGGTCTGAGCGGATCAAGGTTCTGCACGAAGTGGCAGGGCGCTCAATGATCCTCTGGTGTGTCGAAACGGCTCTTGCGTTGAATCCCGATCGAATCGTGTTGGTTCTTGGTCATCAGCGTCAAGCGGTTGAGGCAGTTGTGCGCGCGGCTTATCCGAATGCACCGATTTCGATTGCTGTTCAGGAACAACAACTTGGCACAGCACATGCGGTTTTATGTGCCAAAGAGGCACTCGCCGATTTTTCGGGGAACGTGTTCATTTTGTCCGGCGACGTGCCCACGCTTTCGGTTGAAACGTTAAAGCGCTTGGATGCGTCGTCTGCAGATGTGGCGATGTTTGGCATGCGACTCGCGTCAGGAGCCAATTACGGCCGATTGATCTTTGATGATGGTGGGTTAGCCGAGATTGTTGAAGCGCGCGATTGCACGCCGGAACAGCTTAAAGTGCGCGATGTCAATTCGGGCATTTACCGCATTCAAAGCGAATTTTTGTTTGACGCGCTGCAAGGTGTTTCCAGCAATAATGCGCAAGGTGAGTTCTACTTAACGGATTTAATTGCAGAATCTCGAAAGCGAGGACTGTCAACCGAAGCGATTGTGCTTGAAGGCGATGCTGCGGCTGAGCTTGAAGGTGTTAACGATCGCATCGATTTGGCGAAAGCAGAAGCGCGCATTCAAAAAACATTGGTGCAAGCGCACATGCGGGCGGGCGTAACCTTCTTAGCGCCTGAACGCGTGCGACTCGAAGCAGGTGTGCAAATCGGCGCAGACTCGGTGATCGAGCCCGATGTTGCATTGCTCCAACACACTGTTGTGGGTGCAAAATGCGTGATTGGTCAGGGCGCGATTCTAAAAAATGCCAAGCTCGCAGATGGTGTTCTCATCAAGCCTTACTCGCACATTGAAGATTCTCAAATTGGCGATCATGCGCAGGTTGGTCCGTTTGCGCGCTTGCGTCCTGGCTCGATCTTGGATCGCGATGTGCGCCTTGGAAACTTTGTTGAAACCAAAAAGAGTCATTTGCACGAAGGCGTAAAGGCCGGTCACTTAAGCTATTTAGGCGATGCCGACATTGGCGCAGGCACCAACATCGGTGCGGGTACCATCACGTGCAACTACGATGGCGTTTCCAAATTCCAAACCGTGATTGGCAAAGACGTTTTCATCGGTTCCGACTCTCAATTGGTTGCGCCGGTTGTGGTTGAAGATGGTGCATATGTCGGTGCTGGCACCACGGTGACCGATACTGTAAACGCCGGTGCATTGGCGATCAGTCGCGTGCGTCAGCGCCAAATTGAAGGCTGGGTGGAGCGCAAGAATCAAGCGCGAGAGCAAGCCCGCAAAGAATCCGGGAGCAAAAAATAATGTGCGGCATCGTGGGTTACGTGGGCACACGTGAATGTGCGTCCATTTTGATGAGCGGTTTGGAGCACCTGGAATATCGTGGTTACGATTCCGCTGGTTTGGCTGTGTTTGATGGCCAGGCAATGCGCCGCGTTCGCGCTGCCGGAAAATTGCGTAATCTATCGGATTTATTGGCAAAAAATCCTTTGTCCGGCTGCATCGGCATGGGACACACGCGCTGGGCAACACATGGTGCACCAACCGAGCAAAACGCACACCCACACAAAGCTGGCCCTGTAACGGTGGTGCACAACGGCATTGTTGAAAATCACCTGGCGCTGCGTGAGCAGTTGCAAAAGCGCGGCTGCAAATTCGAAAGTGACACCGACACCGAAATTTTCAGTCACTTCATCCGCGAGAAAATCGAGCAGGGCATTGATCTCGAAAACGCCGTTCGTGCTGTTTTAAACAGTGTTGAGGGTAGTTACGCGCTGGTTGTTTTTTCCGAAACCGAACCTGACAAGTTGGTCGCAGCCAAAAACGCGAGTCCGCTCGTCATCGGTTTGGGCGAGGGCGAAATGTTCCTTGCGAGCGACATTCCCGCAATCCTCAAGTACACAAACCAATTCGTCTTTTTGGAAGAAGGTGAGTTGGCCGTTTTAACGTGCGACAGTTGGCGGCTCACTAACCTTGAGGGCGTTGCCGTTTCGCGTGAACCGAAACGCATCATGTGGCGCGCTGCTCAGGCCGAAAAAGACGGCTTTAAACACTTCATGCTGAAAGAGATTTTTGAGCAACCGCGTGCGTTAGCAGACACATTGCGTGGGCGCTTGAATCTCGAAGACGGCGACGTTCGCTTGCAAGATGTTCGCTTAAAAGATGAAGAAATTCAGTCGCTTCGGCGAATTGTAATTTCTGCATGTGGTACTGCTTGGCACGCGGGATTGCTCGGTCGTTTCTTTATAGAACAGGCTGCGCGCATTCCGGTCGAAGTCGAGCTTGCAAGCGAATTCCGTTATCGCGATCCAATTGTGGATGAGCACACGCTTTTTATTGCGGTGAGTCAGTCCGGCGAAACGGCCGACACGTATGCTGCTTTGCGCGAAGCCAAATCACGTGGTGCGCAGATTTTATCGATTTGCAATGTGGTCGACAGCAGCATTGCGCGTGATTCCGACCATTTGATCTATACGCATGCTGGTCCGGAAATCGGCGTGGCATCGACCAAAGCCTTCACAACGCAGGTGTTGGTGCTGCAACTTTTGGCGGTTCGTTTGGGACGCGCGATTGGTTATTTGTCAGCAGAGCAAGGCCGTGCGGTGTTGCAGCAACTTTTGCAACTACCTGTTTTGTTTGAACAATTACTTTCATGTGCGCCCAAAGTTCGCTCGATTGCGCAAACCTACATGAACGCTCGCGATTTTCTATTTATTGGTCGCGGTGTGAATTATCCGGTAGCGCTCGAAGGTGCCTTAAAATTAAAGGAAATTTCCTACATCCACGCCGAAGGTTATGCGGCTGGCGAAATGAAACATGGCCCCATCGCACTGATCGATGAGAAAATGCCAGTTTTGGTGCTTACGCCGCTCGGTCGTCATTACGAGAAAACGCTGTCCAATTTGCAGGAAGTTCAGGCGCGTCGCGGTCGTGTGATTGCTGTGGCCACAGAAGGCGACGAGCAAATTCTGCGCTACACAAACGACGTGATTTTTATTCCGAAAGTGGAAGATGCGCTTTTGCCTTACATTTGCGCGTTACCGCTTCAACTTTTGGCTTACGAAGTGGCCGATCAAAAAGGCACCGATGTTGATCAGCCGCGCAACCTCGCAAAGAGTGTGACGGTCGAATGATTGACGTGACGCCAGAAATCGAGAGATTGCTGAATGATCTCAATGATGTACAGCGAGAAGCTGTACTCTTTGAGGGCGGCCCATTGCTTTTATTGGCCGGCGCAGGCAGCGGTAAAACTCGTGTTGTGACTCGTAGAATCGTACGCATGATCGCGTCTGGTGTGCCGGCGCGAAACATTCTGGCGCTCACGTTTACCAATCGTGCCGCCAAAGAAATGCGTACGCGAATAGATGAGCTCTTGTGTGACTTGTTCGGTGAAAAAGACAAATCGTTACGGGATCTTACGGTTTCTACGTTTCACTCGTTGGGTGCTCGATTTTTGCGTCAATACGCTGGCCGATTTGGTCGAACTGAGTCGTTTACGATTTACGACGATGCAGATCAGCGCTCAGTGGTCAAAGTCATTCTTGAAAAAGTGGGAGCGCCCACAACACAGGTTTTGCAAAAAGCGATTTGCCGTGCATTCGATCTCGCAAAAAACGCAGGTCTTGAGCCCGAAGACAGCACACCGCCGCCAGATGCAATCTCGATGTTGCTCGATATGCGCCAAATTGGTCGCATGTATGAAGAAGCTCTTGCACGTGCAGATGCCTTTGATTTCGGGGACTTAATTCTTCGTCCTGCGAAGTTGCTTGAAGAAGATGCTGAGCTTCGAGCTGCGATTCAACGTCGTTGGCCGCGCATTTGCGTGGACGAGTTCCAAGATACGAATGAGGCGCAGTACCGCTGGCTTCGTTGCTTGGCACCGCCTGGCAGCGATTTGTTGGTCGTAGGTGATGATGATCAATCCATCTACGGTTGGCGAGGAGCGGAAGTCGGCAATATTCTTCATTTTCCCGAAGAATATGAAGGTGCACGCGTGCTCCGCATGGAGCAAAACTACCGAAGTGTAAAGCGGATTTTGAATGCCGCGAATCAGGTGATTGCGCAAAATCAACAGCGACTGGGCAAAGATTTGTGGTCTGCGCTGGGCGATGGTCGTGCGGTTGAAGTGCAAGCCTGTGAAAATGCTCGGCAAGAAGCGCAATTTGTTGCGCGTCGTATTTCTGCGATGTGCGCTAACGAAGGCGTTTCACCCGGCGATGTCGCGCTCTTGGTTCGCTCAAACTACCTTACGCTCGATTTTGAAGAAGCGCTGCGCCGCGAAAATGTGCCGTATGTTTTGGTACGTGGTCGGTCCTTTTTTGAGCGCGCTTGTGTTCAAGACGCGATTGCGTATTTGCGCTTGATTCACAATCACAAAGACGATGTGGCGTTTCGTCGTGCGATTGCGTCCACATCGCGCGGTGTGGGTAAAAAGTCGCTTGAAAAGTTGGCAGCGATTGCGATTGCAGAGCAGTCGAGCTTGTACGAAGTGTCGCTGGGCAAACCAAAATGCACCAAACGCGTGCTCGAAGGTTTGGCGGCTTTTCATGAAGTTTTGCAAGCTTACGATTCTGAAACCACTCTCGCGAAACGTGCGTATGCCTTGTTTAAAGCAGCCGGACTTTTCGATGCAGCAACGTGGGCTAAGAGTTTGAACGAGGAAGACGTTCAAGCTTCGAGCAATATCGAGCGCTTAGTGGTTGCGATTGAAACGTACGAAGACGAAGCCGAAGAGCCCACACTTGCTGGATTTTTGGAACAAATCCAGCTGATTGGCGAAGCTGATACGCTCGAAGATCATGGCGGCG
>JAZUEA010000117.1:0-2282 GCA_045639945.1 Myxococcota bacterium | reverse complement strand
GCTTCAATCCAGCGCGTGGCACCGCGATAGGACAAACCGCCCAACATCGAAGCGCGTTGGAATTGCTCGAGTGCTCGATCAAAACTTGCTTGTACGCCGCGAACTTCCTCAAGCGCTCGGCGGAAGGCAACGTCGCCCATGAGTTTGAATACGTGGCGCTGCTCTTCGGTGGTGGAATCGAGTTTGTTTGCGCGGAACAACAGATCTTCGGCGGTGTCAGGCGTGCCGTTTTCAAGATCGGTAATTTCGCGCTCAGCTGCATCTAAGTACAGAGAATGTAAAGCTTTATCGAGTTCTTTCAGGCTTAAACCGCCGCTTGATTTTGTCGACAAACTCGCCGGCAGAGTAAACGGTTCGTAAGCATGCGACGGTGCAAAAGGACTCGAGCCAAAAAGGAAATAATATCCGCGCTCTACGTGTGCTTGGCGACCTTCAATTACCAAGTAGTATTGGTCGCGGTGCAGGCTTGACGCGTACCAAAGAAGCAGCACAACAATCACGCCTGCGGCAGCGAGAATCCAACGAAACTTCTTAGGCGGTCGAGGTTTTTGGGATTGTTGCACGTCAACTTGTCCTATTGGTTGAGGTTCTGTGCGTGGCTCAGACTCTTTGGGCGCATCGAATTTCATTGCTGCCATGCTACCCGTTTGCCGCGTTTTGGGAATTGGCGCTGGCGGTAACGAAGGCGCATCTTCTCGAAAAAGCTCGTCGTCGGGATGCTGAATGGGCGCAGGAGTCGGCGCTTTTTCGACTTTTGTTTCAGGCGCTTCGGATTTTTGCGCATCAGGCGCAGGCGTCAGCGTTTTTTCAACCTCGGAAGATTCGTTTTCTACGGCAATTTTCTGTGAATCTTGGTGCTTTGAATCACTCATCACTGTCTTCCCACAAAATCGAGTTATTTTAGGTGTCGAACTGGAGAAGGTAAAGATTGAGAATTACGCTCCGAAAAGGATTGATAGTTTTGTACGTTTCAAGCTTGAGACGCGCGCGAAGGCATGTTAGCCCAATGCGTCGCGTAAAGGAGCCATCATGTACCTCACAGGTTTGATTCATCGAGAACGTCTTTTCAACATCGCAACTCGTTGGTTGGCAGATGAAATGCATCCCAACGACGGTGAGTTAGCGACGGAGATTTTCGTTTACGAGAGTTTGATCAGCGGGCCAACAATTTCGCGATTTTTAGGTGATATTCACCGAACGCTGACGAAAGAGCCGCTGTCATTCTGTGCGGTTCACAGCAAAGATGAAGTGCGCAAAATCTTGTGCGAAGCGTATGAGCAATCTCCTCAATCGAACGCACACTGTCGTGAACTTCTCGAAAATTACAAGAGAAATACTGAAGAGTTTTTCCCTAGAATGCCGGTGGATTTGTTTACCGTGCATCGTGGTGGAATGCTCGCGGGCATGAGCCGCATCAAGCGTGTGCGCCGAATTGCCGAAAAAGCAGCGCGCCGAATTGCGGATAGGCTTGCTGGTGTCATTAACGATCGAGCGGTTCAATTTGCGTCAGAGCGAGCGCGCGCAGCAGGTGTTCCATTGGAGCATTTTTACAGCACGCAAGAGGAAATGCGGCGCGACTTTGAGAATGCTGAACGTGATGTGGCGCAGGCATTTCGCGGTTTTCCAAACTTTTTCCAGCCCGAAGATTTGCACATCGATGACATCATCGGTTCGAAATTCGTGGGGCCGCCGGAAGAGTTGGAGCGCGTAGAAAAGGCGATCGCGGCGCATCCTAAAGCGCATTTGGTTGAACGCCAAGTGCACAGCGGTCGCTACAACGCTACGAATTTGCTCATCGATTTTGAATTGCCGTCGCCGGGCGAAATTGTCGATCGCATGAAGGATTTCGATTGGTCGCCGGCTGCGTGTCGTGGTCTGTCGGTGGAGCGTTTGGCGAGCGGATTTCCGGCTTATGTGGAAAGCGGCAAACGAACGGTTCGTTCCGAGGTGATTTTGACCACGTTGGACGAGTTGATTGAATCGGAGTTTGGTCGTTCGCTGCACGAAGAGCGCATTGTTCGTCAGCGAGAATTCGCACAATATTCCGGACGCATTGCGAAGAATGCTTCGGATATTATTGAATTTTTAATGATGCTCGCAATTTCGCCGAGCATCAGCGTGCCTGAAATTCCAGTGAAAATGTGGGGACGTTACTTGCCAGACACGTTGAGCTGGGCGGTTTGGCACTTGTTTGGCGATTCACGCTCGTACGGCTTGTTCGACTCGTTCGTTCAGAGTCCTAAGCAGATTCAGCGTGGTGCGCTGCCACCTACGGTGATGCC
>JAZUEA010000116.1:0-2692 GCA_045639945.1 Myxococcota bacterium | reverse complement strand
GTTGAAACAAACTCCACCAGCGCGCGAGGAGGGGTTGGGGGTTTTAGGGGGATAGGGGAACCACCGCTCAAGACGGGGGTTCCCCTGTCCCCCTAAGGAGCATGGATGAAATGAGCGCGCCCGCTCCGGGCAAAAAGACTTCCCCGCTCGGAAAAATAAAAAAGCCTTCCCCGCAGGGGTAAAACTACAGCCGCCCGCTCAGGGCAAAAAACAAACTCAAAAAACTTCGCCCGACAGGGCAATCTCCTTAAACTCTCACCCAAAAGACCGCCAGAGAGACAAAAAACAATGCTAACCATCCTCGCTGTGCTGATCGCGCTTCTCAATATTTCCACAGCGGAGGCACAGGAAACGACGAGCGTGACGGACACAACCAGCAATCCTTTTGCGATTTTTACAGAGGATCAAGAAAAGCCTCTCTACATTGCGCCTAATTACAAACGTTCCAAAGTGGATTTTGCTGCGGCGGCGCAAGAGTTAGAGAAAATCGGTGTGAAACCGGGTTTTAGTTCACTCACCGGACTTTACGAATACGCTTGGATTTCCTACCCCGCTCCACCACCGCCGCGCGATCTGCTAGATGCGCCGATGCATCCCGCTAAAGTCGTGCTTGTTAATGTCAAAGAGCGCAAAATCATTGAGAAAAATGACTTTGAATCGGTTCGACCAGTCTTTGAACGATTTGTAAAGCGCATCAAGGCTGCAAGCGACGACGAAAAGCAAGATCTCACCAACGAAATGGCACGGTTTGCTTCAATTGTTGCTTTGGGCACACGGCAATGCGTGGAAGACAACTTTCGCGGCGCCGAAAAGCCAACTCTTTCCGAAGAAAACGGCGTTACTTACCTAGATTACTACGTTGATCACGGCGGCGGTGTCATGATCAACTTGGCACATTACGCACTCATCATGGACGAATCGACGATTTCGTTTGTGAAAGAAAGCGGCGAATTTTACTGGAATCACTTGCAATACAGTGAATTACAGTCTTTTAAGGCAGGCGATTACACTGAAAAAGACTTCCTCAAAGTAGAAAAATACAACGATTGGTACTTGGTTCAGCTCAATCCTGAAACGCCAATTCCCAACTACGAAGACCTGCCGCACGATCGTGTCGACCACCATCCGCGTGAAGTTTTTCTCTTTAAAAACAGCAAAGTAGAGCGTGGTCAGTTTGATGAAGCATCTGACCTAATCTACGAATTGGCGAAAACAGCGATTTCAAAGCGCGATCCCAATGCTCGCAATTCGTATATCAATGCTCTCACCCGCGTGATTTCTAGCATTCAGTACGGACAAGACCGTTTTTACAATGAAACTTCGTACACTGACGTGCTCGATCTCAAACAACCGACCCTCACGCGCGATGGTGACAGCATTGTTTTGAATTTTGAGGCGTACGACCGCGGAAAAGTTCAATTTATACACACAACCGCAAAGATTGGTCCAAAGTCCGTACAAATCTCTTCGGGTAAGCCATACGATCCGACGATTTTTATTCAAGAAACGACGCGCTGGAACTCGCTGGCGATGCCTGCAGACTCAAGCATTGTCTTCTTATACTTATCGGATTTTATTAAGAAACAGACAGGATCTAATATTACAGTTCGCTCGTTGGATTATTTTTCAGAGTACTATGCGGTGGGCATCGCGAGCCCCAAAGCACCGTACAACGCTACACCTGGCGAACATTGGCCTTACCAAGCTTTCATTTTTAATATGAAGACCAAAAAGCGCGTGGCGCAGGGTGACTTTGAAGCGATTCGACCACTTTTAGCAAAGATTTCATCACGTTATCTGGCAGAAACGAACAAAGAAAGCGGCAGCGCATTACAGTTCATCGCCGATTTCACAAGGCTTATTTCCATTGTCGCACTTGGCCGCAGCGAAAGCGTCGCCTACTCATTTTCTTACAAACCTCACACTCGCGATGCTTCTATTAAAATGGTCGACGGCGCAGTCATTTATGATGGCTTCATTCAAGATCACTACGCGCTCGGCAGTTATCGCAACGGCACAAACACCGGCATTGAATATAAGTTTTTAGGTCTGAAAATGACCAAGAACGCCATCACGTGCGAAGTCGGCAAACCGCTCAATCCCGCCAAGTAACTCGCTCAAACCTTTCAATTTCAAACCGTTAAATTTCCACGTGCTTTTCAAAAGCGCGCCTGCAATGCGACGTTATTCGAGAATCAACTGGACAACTGCGCACGATTTTTATACCTATCGCATTTGAAAAGAGCTGCTTTTTTGTGAGCGTTTCTAATTCAAGAAACAGCGTGGTGCGCTTTTCGAAAAGGAACCTTGATTCAAAACCGTGCGAAATCATTGAAACAATTCAAAATCGTTCAAAGAGCGCAAAAACTTAAAACTTGTGATAAAAGCGCCCGCTTTTTGAGGAGACGCTCATGACGGATCAAACAGGACTTTTTAACGAAGGCGGTGACACAGAAGGACCGGGACGCGGCATCACGGCAGTGAAGCTGCACCAGACGACGCGTCAACGTTACCTGAACTACGCCCTGAGCGTGATTACCTCGCGCGCCCTTCCTGACGTGCGCGACGGCTTAAAACCTGTACAGCGCCGCATTTTATACGGCATGTACAAAGACCTAAAGCTGCGTCATGACTCGCGATTTTTGAAGAGCGCGCGCGTTGTCGGTGACGTGATGGGTAAATATCACCCACA
>JAZUEA010000115.1:0-3200 GCA_045639945.1 Myxococcota bacterium | reverse complement strand
GACTTAATTCCCTGCACGATGCACACTGCCGGCTGGGTTTACGCCTGGGCGCGAATGTGATTTGTGAAAAGCCGCTCGTGATTAGCCCGTGGAATTTGGATCAACTCGCGCAAATCGAATCCGAATGTCCTGGGCGGATTTACACGATTTTGCAGCTGCGCGTGCACAAAGCAGTTCAGGCGCTCAAAGCTGAGCTTTTGGCAAATCCGCCGACCGGCAAAGTCGATGTGGATTTGGCTTACATCACACGCCGCGGACCGTGGTACCACCAGTCGTGGAAGGGCAACGACGAAAAATCCGGTTCGCTCGCCATGAACATCGGCGTGCATTTTTTTGATTTGTTGCTCTGGCTCTTCGGTCCCGTTGAAACGCTCGATGTTTTTGAACGAGCGCCGGATCACATGGAAGGCGCATTGCAGCTCGCGCACGCGAACGTTCGCTGGAAGCTTTCGATTCGCGCGTCGGATTTGCCGCCCGAGTCAAACGGCCGACCGGCTTGGCGTCATTTGCTGCTCAACGGAAAATCTTTTGATTTTTCAACGGGTTTTGAAGATCTGCACACCGTTGTTTACCGCGAAATTCTCGAAGGACGTGGCTTTGGCATTGAAGACGCCCGCCCCGCCATCGAGCTCGTCCACCAAATCCGCAACGCTCCGATTTCTGAACGAAATTAAGCAGTTGGCTGACCGCCAGCACCGCCCTCACTCGCTTCACCTCCATCACCGCGAAAACGCCTACGACGACGATGCGGCGTGAACGGCACAGAACCATCTTCACTCGCCTGAGGTTGCTGCTCTTCTGTTTGTTCGCTGCGCCTACGACCTCGACGAAAACGCGGTTCCTCTGAAGATTCTGCTTTTATTTCCGAATGTTCCGCAGAATTTTCGTTTTGCGGCGCCATGTTTGCTTCTGCCATTTGTTCACGGCGACGGCGGCGACGCATTCGCGCATTTTCTCGCGGTTCTTCTGTATTTTCCGAAGCTTCCGAAACTTCACGCGGTGCTTCAGTCGCTGCTTCTGCCGCAACAGGCGCACTCGTTTCTAAATTTTCGCGGCGGCGACGGCGACGCATTCGCGCGTTTTCTCGCGGTTCTTCTGTATTTTCCGAAGCTTCCGCAACTTCACGCGGTGCTTCGGTCGCTGCATCCACAGCAACAGGCGCACTCGTTTCTAAATTTTCGCGACGGCGACGGCGACGCATTCGCGTGTTTTCTCGCGGCTCTTCGGAAGCGATCGCCGCAGGTGCCATCGTCGATTCCGTAATTTTTTCAAGCGGTTCCGCAACAGGTTCCGGTGCGGTCGTTTCAAAACTTTCACGGCGGCGGCGATGACGCGAACGATGCTCTGGCAACTCGCGCGGCGCTTCAATTTCTTGGAATTCTTCAGATTCTTCGCTTACGTCTTCGCTTGGATCTTCACCATACAACGCATCTTCAGCCGCCAGCGCAGCCTCCTCAGCCAACTGCTTTTGCAGCTGTTCACGTTGTAATTCTCTAATCATTTCAGGCGGATAACCGCGAGGCAAATACGAGCGCTGAGGTCTCGGTGGTGCATCCTTGGTGTCGGCAAACAACTCACACAGCAACGCCTCAAAACAAGCGCAGTCATTTGTCATTTAATTCTCCACGGGACAACGCGCGCTACCAGCCAGTCGCAAAAACAACGCTTCAAGCGCCAATCGCGCATTGGCGTTTCCATCCAACATCTGCGTTTCAGCCAAGTTGATCTGCTCGATTCGATCAAAAACTGCCGCCAGAGAAAGCGTTTTCGCTCGCTCGCGAAGTTCAGTTTCAAGCTCGCTGTGCACCAACGGAAATTGCGGCACCACACCACTCAAAATCATGCCTAAATCGCGGTACCACGTTCGCAACAGATGGAAAAACAAAGGCAAATCGTCGCGTTTATTCGAAAGCTCTTCAGCCAACGCAAAAAGTTCTGGCAAGCGCTTCAAGCCATTCGGATCGTCACACTGAGCAAGCAATGCCTGACGACGCGACAGAATCGCACTACCAGCAAGCAACAATCCCTGACCAATCGAACCGTCGGCCAAGCCCGCCAACAACCACGCTTCGCTCTCGCTAAGCTCCGCCCCCTGCGCCAAATGCCGCGCCACCACAGAACGATCAAGCGGCTGAAAACGCACACGCTGACAACGCGACAAAATCGTGGGCAAAACGCGATGGCTCGCACTCGAAACCAGAATAAAATGCGTACCTTCGCCAGGTTCCTCTAAGATTTTCAAAAGGGCATTCGCGGCGGTGGCGTTCATACGCTCTGGCTCAAAAAGCAGCACAACACGACGGCCACCTTCAAAACCTTTAAACGACAAAACCTTTTGAATTTCGCGAACTTGCTCAACTTTGATCATCGCTTCAAGCGCTTGGCCATCAGCTCTGGCCTTTCGCTCAATCGTGTGCAAATCCGCGTGCGCGTTTTCTTGAACCTTGCGACACGCCGTGCACTGGCCACATGCATCGCCCGAAACCGGAGCTTGGCACAAAAGCGCCTGTGCTAAAGCTCGCGCACACAAGCTTTTTCCAACGCCATCAGGACCGTCAAAGAGATAGGCATGGTGCAACCTTCCCGTTTGCACGGCTCTTAACAGTGCGCTGACTGCGTATTCTTGACCTTCAACCTGGCTAAACGGCATAGCGCATTAGAGTACACGCTCCATTTTCCCCGCGCCACTGTTGAATTTGAGGATTTTAAGATCGCAGCTTCTCTTGGGTGCTGATATGCTTACACGTTCTACGATTTAAGGTTTGCCATGCCTCGCTCATTCCTCTTTCTTGCCCTGCTCGCTGCAGTTGGCTGTGAACGAAACAACCCCGCATTCGGCGAGGACGCAAGTTCAACCGCACCAGATGCCGCTTTAACAGACGCAACCGTTTCAGACGAAGACGCAGAAGTCGGTGGCGAAGCTGGTGCGGGCGGTGACGCTGGTTCTGCGGGCGAAGCTGGCGCGGGCGGTGACGCTGGTTCCGCGGGTGAAGCTGGCGCTGGCGGCGACGCTGGTTCCGCGGGCGAAGCTGGCGCTGGCGGCGACGCTGGTTCCGCGGGCGAAGCTGGTGCGGGCGGTGACGCTGGTTCCGCCGGTGAAGCTGGTTCTGGCGGTGGCGAGCCTGATCCTTGTAATCACAATGGCATTTGCGACGTTGGACTGGGTGAATCCAACACCATCTGCCCAGACGAATGTTTCT
>JAZUEA010000114.1:0-4645 GCA_045639945.1 Myxococcota bacterium | reverse complement strand
CAACCTTCTCGAACTCTTTGGGATCGAGCTCGATGGCAACTGCTTCGTTCAGGCCGTGGCCGTAAACGTTCGCGGGAAGACTGTTACTGTTGCGGAGGCGGCGGTTCTGCCCTTTGCCGCGCGCTTCGCGGATTTTGCAGGAGAGGGCGATCGATTCCATCGTTTGATCCTTCCATCTGCCTGGGGGGCGACGAGCACCTCGACCACATAGCAGCGTCTAAAAATAAAAGCAGAGGCGGTAGGATTCGAACCTACGATAACAGGAACCAAAATCCTGGGGCTTGCCACTAGCCGACGCCTCTTTAGGGGAGTGCTCACCACTTAGGTGGTGAACGGGCGTTATAACTATCACAGGTTATTTAAACTGTCAAAGCGAAAAGCGCACGGCTTTAGTTTTTTCGCTCACGTTGACACCAGTAGCGGGTTCGCAGAGCATATTTTTGGAGGTTACTCGTGAAAGAATCCGCCCAAAATCGTTGGCTTTTTTGGCTTCTTGTCTCCGCTGCAGTTTCGTGGATTTTCTTTACAGCTCCGGGGCTTACTTCTCTCGATGCAGGCGAACTTGGAGCCGCCAGCGTTGAATTTGGAATCGCTCACGCGCCGGGTTTTGCGCTTTTTGCGAGCACGCATCATTTATTTTTAGGGCTCCCCTTTTTGGACATGGCCGAGCGGCTCAATCTCGCAAGTGGCGCTTTTGGATTGCTCGCGCTCACGATTGGATTTGCAACACTTTTGCGGCTCAAAGTTCGCGCAAGTGCCGCTGCCACCGGACTTTTTTTGTCGGCCTTGTGCCCACTTTTTTTGCTTCACCAAGGCACAATCGAAGTTTATTCGGGACTTTGCGCTTTTGCGTGTGCACTCGCCTACTGTGCAATTTCTTTGCAGCAAGGCGACTTACGTTATGCCTTCGCGCTCGCATTTCTTTCAGGACTTACGCTTGGTCATCACGCGGAATTACGACTTTTTGCCGTTGCAACTTGGCCACTTTGCATCTGGTCCCTCAGAAAAAAGCCAAAGATTTGGCCCTTGTTCATCGCTATTGGACTGGCAGGCGGCCTTTGTGCAGCTTATTTGCCGATTCGCGCGGCGATGGAACCGTGGCGAAATTGGGGCGATCCCTCAACGCCACAAGCATTTTTTGACCACTTAATGGGGTCGCGCATTCGCTCCGCCTACGCCGATCAATTTGGTGCATTTGATTTTGCAGCCATTCGCGAACTGCTCTCTCAACTTTGGTCAACCGCTAACATCCTAGTTTTATTAGGGATTCCAGGAATTTTTATTCCCCAAAAAGAAAAAGGATGGGGGGTTATCGTAGCGTTTTTAGTGCTCGATTTATTTTACTCGTCCATGCTCAATCCAATGGGGTTGCGGGATCGCCAAAATGCCCTGCCCACCGTGCTTTTTTTGGGATTCTTGAGCGCCTACACCTTTGAAAAATTAGCGAGTTTAAAAACATCGCTTTTTGCCATTGCATCTGGGCTTTCCGTTTTAAGTGCAGGAATTCTAGTTTTTCCTTATCACCAGGCATTTTCGGATGATCGAATTCTGCCCGAAGTCCTTTCTGAAATTTCGGATCAAGCGCCGCCGGAATCCATTATTTTTGTGAGCAGCGATTCGCTCGCCGCAGGACTCGCGTTTGCCCAAGTTGTTGAAGGATTTCGGCCAGATATCGCAGTTGTTGTGCGCCAACACATTTGGGATCCGAGCTCGATAAATCCCGTCAAAAATCGCCTGCCAAATGCATTTCAAGGTTATCGCGGCACGCTCGAATCGCTCGATGTTCTCAGCGAAAATTCGCAATGGCCGCTGCTTTGGGAGTGGAGCAATGACAGCGATCAAAATGCACGACCCAACTTGAAACGCGGCTGGCCGCTTTCACAAAGAAACGTAACTCTACAAAATTATTTAAGTTTTAAACCTGAGCGACTCAAAAAATTTGCTCCACCAAACAGCCAAGGAGCAACCACGCTCGCCAACCTTTTGGATGACCAAGGCCGACATGCAAAATTTTTAGGCGACAACCAAACAGCACTTTGGGCATTTCAAGAAGCAGCAACCGTTGAACCAACGGCTACGCGATTCACAAATTTTGGTGTCGCACTTGCCGATTCAGGGCGCTTGCAAGAGGCGTATCAAGCCACTCAGTGGGCAATTTCGCTCGATTCGCAAAACAGCGTGGCCAAGCATAATTTGGCGCGATTTGCGCTCAATCTCGCGCATCCCAATGCATTGCCGCTTGTTTTGGAACTTTTGGAAGAAAATCCGAACGATGCGCAGGCGCTGGCTTTTCGTGGTTTGCTTTTCGGCCAACGCGGCGATTTTGTGCAAGCCAAAGCCGATTTCGAAAGCGCACTCAAAATCGATCCTACGCAAGCCGAAGCACAGGCAGGATTGATGCACCTGAAAAAATTAGAAAATCTTGGAAATTAAGGAGAATTAAAGAAGGGAGGAAGAAGAAATCAGGCCTTCTTGGTGGTCTTCTTGGCAGCCGGAGCCTTGGTGGCGGCCTTCTTGGCGGCCGGAGCGGCTTCCTTCTTCTCTTCAACCTTGACCTCGACAGCCTTTTCTTCGGCCTTGGTCTCAGGGTTCAAGAGGTTCTTCAAAACCGTAGCAGCCTTGAAAGCAACGTTCTTGCTCGCAGCGATGGTGATTTCTTCCTGAGTCTGAGGGTTACGGCCCTTGCGCTCACCACGCTCTTTGACCTGGAAGGTACCGAAGCCGGGCATCTGGAATTTGCCATCAGCCACGATGGATTCCGCGATCTTGGCAAATGCGGCGTCGACAATCTCGCCCGCCTGCTTCTTGGTCACAGAGGCCTTGCCCTCGTTGTTTTCAGCCAAATGGGCCACGACTGCATCGATCAACTGCTGCTTCGTCATTTCACAACTCCTAGGTTGGCGATCGGTTGATTGCCTTTTTTAAGCTCGCTCGCGGACTTCAAAACCACGTTTCGAGACTCGGGAATGAGAAGGATTCACACGTGCGAAACATTGAAACGCACGTCGTTCAAAAATTTAGCCACCGTTGCAAAAAGCCTAAGCATCGCGCGGAAACGGCCAAAACAAGAACGCGAGAAAGTTAGCTACCCATTTAGAAGACTGTCAACGAAAATGCCTGCGGAAACGCAGTAATCTAGCGTTTTTTAAGCAAACGACTTTATATCAGCACGCATTTGTTTGGAGACGGTTATGCGCATTCTAGTCACAGGCGGAGCGGGTTTTATAGGTTCTCATCTCTGTGATCGACTCATTGCACACGGTCACATCGTTGCAGCACTCGATAATTTCAATGATTTTTACGATCCGGCCCTGAAGCGACGTAACATTCGTCAACTCTTACAAAACCCTAATTTCACACTTTTTGAAGGCGACATTTGCGATTCGTCATTTGTCAATGAAACCTTCAAAACTTTCGCTCCCGACCGATTGGTTCATTTAGCAGCATGGGCTGGCGTGCGACCGTCGATTGAGCGTCCTGAGCTTTATCAGCGCGTGAACGTGGAAGGCACCACCACGCTGCTCGAAGCCTGTCGTCATCACGGTGTAATGCATCTCGTTTTCGCTTCATCTTCCTCAGTTTATGGCGATCGCGAGACGGTTCCATTCCGAGAGACTGATTGCGTAGATTTTCCGATCTCGCCCTACGCTGCGACCAAAAAAGCCGGCGAATTGCTCTGCTACACGTGGCACCATCTGTTTGGCATCAACGCGTATTGCATGCGATTTTTCACGGTTTATGGACCGCGCCAGCGCCCAGAAATGGCAATTCACAAATTTGCGCGCCAAATGCTTTTGGGCCAACCCGTCACGATGTTTGGCGATGGCAGTCAAAGCCGCGATTACACGTACATCGACGACATCATCGACGGCGTCGAAGCAGCTGTAAATCGCGTTAACGGCTACGAAATCATCAACATTGGTGAATCCAAAACGTGCCGTTTGGACGAGCTGATTTCGATGATCGGCGAAGCGCTCAACTGCACGCCCACCATTCATCGTGCACCTCTCGCGCCTGGCGACGTGACTCGTACCTTCGCAGATGTGTCTAAGGCCGCAGAATTATTGGATTACAAGCCAAAGTTTCACATGAAGCAAGGGATTGCACGCTTTGCTGAATGGCTCCGCGAAGAAGGTCTTTACGGTTTAAAAAAGTGAATCAAATCGGAAGGTTTTGAACAGATCTGTTCAAACAGGAAGAGGCAGGCCGCGACCGATGGCGTAGTAAGTGTAACCTTGCTCGGCCATGCGATCGGGATCGTAGAGGTTGCGGCCGTCGAAGACGAGCTTTTCCTTGAGCGTGCTGCTCAAAACGTCCCAATCGGGGCGGCGGAATTGGCTCCATTCCGTGACCACACAAAGCGCGTCGGCACCCTTGGCGCATTCGTACTCGTCGTCAAAGTATTGAACGGCGTCGCCCAAATCCGCGAACAAGAACTTGGCGTTTTCCATGGATTCGGGATCGGTTCCACGAATCTTGGCGCCAGCAGCGACCAAACCACGAATCAAATCGATGGAAGGCGCATAACGCATGTCGTCAGTGCGCGGCTTAAATGCCAGTCCCCACACGGCGAAAGTCTTGCCAGCCACATCGTTGTTGAAGTGCGCCAAAACTTTGTTGAGCACGATCTTCTTTTGATCGGCGT
>JAZUEA010000113.1:0-1894 GCA_045639945.1 Myxococcota bacterium | reverse complement strand
AACAACGCCGACGCAAACAACGCTGACGCAAACAACGCTGACGCAAACAACGCTGACGCAAACAACGACGACGCAAACAACGCTGACGCAAACAACGCTGACGCAAACAACGCTGACGCAAAGTGAGTTTGTAGGCGTCCTTCCTTTTCTATTCACATACTCTGAATAAAAGCCTCTGTTTTTAGCCGCGTTCAATCACAACAGAACTTTGTCTGACACATCGAACCAGGCATTGATTAGGCGACAAAGAAGCATGCCGCTCCGAGTGTATGACCACGCTACACGGGCGTTTTGGCGGTCAGAAGAAAGTGATAAGATCACTCACTTCAATGATTCTCATGTTAGGCCGCAAACCATTCAAAGAAGCTTTGGCAATCTGATTCACACGAACTGAATGTCACGTAAGAGCTTTCAAAGTTTGAGAAAGCCATTCATTCAAAGAATCTGAAATTCAAAAGGCAGGATTACATGCCAGGCAAGGTAGGACGCTTGTAACCCACAATGATCTTTTGGCCGGGTTTGAGCGTTACTTTCTTTGGCTTCTTCTTTTTGCCGGTGGTCCAGTTGTTCCAGTTTTGCAAATCGGCGAGTTTCACCTTCTGCTTCTTTGCGATCTTATTTGGATTGTCACCGCGCTTGACCGTGTAATAGACCGGCAGCGGTTTCAGCGCTGAGTTGCCGTACTTGCGAACGTAATCTTTGACGGCAGCCGTGGCCATGGGCGCGTAAATGCGAACGTGCAGGTGGTTTTTGTGACCTTTTGCGTCGCGGATGATGCCCAGTCGCTTGCCTCGCGGATACGAGAAAATGCGATTGAGCTGTGTGGCATTTAAGCCAACCACGTTGCTCGCATACTCGTAAAGCGGCTTCTGCAAAGAATAATCAATGAAGATGTACTGTGTTTTGCCGCCTTCTAAGAACGAAGCGATGAGTTCCCAAGTACGAGCGGCATCTAACGTGCTGGGTGTGGCATCTACAAAACGATCGAGCTGGCGATCTTTCATGTAGTAGCCAATGTCGACGTCACGACCAGATTGGTGCGACAAGTGCGGCTTGAGCGAACCACCGGTTTTGCCAGAGAGATCGCGAACGACCACCTTGGGGCTGCCCGGATATTTGCGGTTCACCGCTTCCGTGGCGTCTTGAATCGCTTGGACTAATTCCGGCGTGCCGTAACGCGTGCTCTTTTGCGAGATCAAATACGGCGTGTCGTTCAGCGGCACACCATTGATGAGCCAGCCATTTGACGGCAACCCCAGCGAGACACACGTTTGCCCCGCAACAAACTTGACCTCGCCCACAACCTTGGGCGGCTCTTCGGTGAGCGACTCGCCCACGCCCGTTACTTCATCGCCCGGATCGTCCTCAACTTGAGCGAATTCGCCTTCTTCGTTGGAAACAAAATCTGAATCCGTGGCTTCCAACGCGTCCGGATCTGGCACAGAGCCATGCACGCGCTCCACGTCCATCGCAAACGCCGCAGCCGTCCAAATGTCGTTGGGCGACGAACGACCCAGCCAAAACGGAGAATTCCAGTTGGCTTCGGCCTCAGGCGCGATCTGGTCCGTCGTTGTTCTCGCCAGCGTAGAGCTGGTCATCACAAGCGTCAGAGCTGCTGCGATTTTCAGGAACCGAATCATCCAAATGCTCCCGGGGCGGGCAAATGAAAATGGGCGCAGTTTCTGCTTTTGAATTTTGAGAATCAAGATTCTTAGGTTCTACGCACTTTGAATCTCGATCCTTCGCTCGAGCAGAATCATCAACGTTTTCAAGCGATTTCGTCGAATTTTTACTAATTTCACGCACAGGAGGCAGTGTTCGCGTCAAGGTTCGAAGCGCCACAAACACGCCTGCCAGCACAAAAACGCGAGGCGCAAGCGGCGCTCGGAACATG
>JAZUEA010000112.1:0-4798 GCA_045639945.1 Myxococcota bacterium | reverse complement strand
TGTTGTGCACGGCTTGTACATGCGCATGGAGATCGACTTGGATTCGAATTCTTACAAGGTGGAAGCCAGCGACGCGCCGATTTTTATTTCAAAAAAGAAAATCGACATGCGCGATCGTGACCGCCAAGAAGAAGAAGCCGAGAAGCAAGCCGAAAAAGAAGCGCGAGAAGCGGAACGTGAAGGTCGTCCCGTTCCCAAGCGTGAACAGTACATTGCCGACGGAGTGTTTGAACCGGTCACTCTTGAAAAAGGCATTAAATTCGCGGGTGTTCTTACGTCAGCGCAAGAAGAGATCTTCGAAAACGGCAAAGCATACATCCACTTCTTTCCAAATGGATATGTCGAGCCGTCGATGATTTACATGGGTGATGGCGAGGGTACGTTTACCACGCTGACGGTGCATCCGCTTACGGGCAAAGTTACGCGCAAAGCGGGCAAGATTGATCCGCCTCGCGAATTTGGTGAGCCCGATCGCGTTGAGGAGGAAGGTCGATGATCGCTCTTCGGCGCAAAGAACACGGTTTTACGCTGCTCGAAGTCTTGGTCGCCATCTCCATTTTGGTGATGAGTTTCGCGGCGTTGTTTGGTCACGAGGGTGTCGCCATTCAAATGAGCGACTACTCGAACCGCGCTCGGCAGGCCACATTATTGGCCCAAGCCAAAATGTACGATCTTGAGTTCAAGCTGTTGGACGACAGCATTGATCTTTACGACAACTGCGACAGCGGCGATTTTCGCAAAGAAGGCTTTAAGCAGTTCAAGTGGAAGGTCTGCGCGTACAAATTGGAACTCGAAGGCGGCGCGACCGACCAGATTACCGACCGATTCCTCAACATGCTCACTGGTTATGGCATTAACGCCGACGGTAGCGGCACCATGGGCGCAATGACAGAATCCGTTTCAATGCAAATCAGCATGGCGATTGCTGCGTTGCCGAGCTTTTTGGAAAAGCTTGAGGAAAAGATTCGCAAGGTTCACTTGGAAGTTTCGTGGACCGACATGGTGGCAACGCGCGAAATTACCATCGAGCGATTTGTCACTGCTTTGGGCTCCGATCCCACAGATGGACCGCCGCCGGCTGATGGTGATGCGGCAGATTCCACCGACACGGATGCGCTCATCAACAAGCTTGAAAGTCATCTTGGAGGCTCGAAGTGAAATCGCGTCTCCGCATGCGTGGCTTTACGATGATCGAAATCCTGGTCGCCGTTTCATTATTAATGGCGGTCTCCACGGCGATCTTGCGCGTAATGACTCTGAGCTTCGAAACGAAAGAGATCGTGACCAACGTCAACGATCGCTATCACGAAGGTAGCCAGGTCATGTTGCGCATTTTGCGCGAGCTACGCATGAGCGTGTTGTTTGCCAAAGTGCCCGAAGAAAAACGCGAAGAAGAGCCCGCAATGATTACGCGCTTCAAAGGCGAAGACGACGAAATTTACTTCGCAAGCACTGCGCACATGCGGCTTTATTCTGAATCACGTGAGTCCGACCAGGCTGAATTTGGCTACTACTTGCGCCAAGGCGACGCTCGCAACGGTTATCGTGGCAAAACGCTTTATCGTCGTGAAAGCAAGCGGTTAGACAACAATCCTGACAAAGGCGGTCAAGTTTGGCCCGTACTCGAAGGCGTGAAAGAACTCAAATTTGAGTATTGGGACGATGCCAAGGAAATTGGCGATGACGCCTGGCAGCGCGATTGGGATTCTGACGAAAACGACTTGTTGCCCAAGCGTGTTCGCGTAACGCTTGTGTTGGAACAAAAAAACAACAAACAAGATATTCGTTTTCAAGGTCAAGCCGCGCCGCGCATCCGTCGACCGATCAGCATTGTCGATTCTTATATAAAGCCGAAGACTTCTGCTGGTCAGGCGAGGAAAGCGGCGAAAGACGAAAACAAAGCGCGAGCGAAAGCCGGCGCTGACATGGTTGATGTACCGGTGGTCAAATGAGCGGCGCGTCTAGAAACAGCTCGATGCGTAAGGGACGTTCGTTGCGACGTGTGCATCACGCGCGCCATCGCCAGCGTTCCAAGGCCGGTATCGCGCTTTTGATGGTGATTTCGGCCGTTACGATTCTCACCATCGTGATTTTGGAGTTTTCGAACACGGCGCGCCTTCACCTGGATGCAGGTGTCAACTTGCGCGACGAAATGCGCGCCAACAACATGGCCGACACCGCATTGGTCATGTCGCGTGCCTGCTTGGATGAAGCTGCGTGGGGCACGCTTGCGGTTTTGCAAAACAAAGTCGACATGCAAAAACTGTGCGATTTGATGTTGGGCATCTTCATCAAAGGCACGGTTGATTTGCCGCTCGGCGGTTTGTCCGTTCCGCTCGAAGGCATTAGCGGTGTTGGCTTTGCAAAAGGTGAAATCGAAGAGTTGAGCTTTGTTCCGGAAGAGTCCTACATCGGAATCTCTGGACTTTACTGCGAAACGCGTGCGGATGTGGCCTGTTCGTCGCGTGTGGCAACGGTGAGCAAGTTGCGCTCGTTGCTCTGTGATCCGTCGATTGCTTACGTTTTTGAGCACGATCAGCCCGACGGCAAAAAGTACACGCGCGCTGAAGTCATCGGTAACATGATCGACTGGATCGACATCGACGACAACCGCATCAACATCGATGAAGCCAACTGGTCCATCGCCGAAGGCACCGGTGAAGGCGAAGATGCCTACTTGCGCGATTCCGAAAACCGCTATCGCAGCAAAGACGCTCCGTTCGACAGCATCGAAGAATTGCGTTTAATTCGCGGCATGTCCGAGGATTTGTTTAATTTCATCAAAGACAAAATCTCGGTCCACTCCAACGACAAAGTGAACATCAACAACGCGTCGGCTGAAATCATCGCGTCGTTGCTGCAAGCTTACTCGCCCGGATTTCAGCGCATGGAGGTCAGCGCGTGCGGCGATGAAAACATGACCTCCGAGTACAATCGAAAGCTCTTCCAAAATTACGCGCGTTTAATTGTAGACGTGCGCAATACAAAGCAGATGATGCCAACCTCAATGTTGTCCAAGCCTTTCAAGAGCGCGGCGGCGTTTGTGCAGGTTGCTAAAGATCCGCTGACCACGTTGGAAGGCTATCTCAACAACTTGGGTTTGTTGGGCGGTCAATCGATGGATCGCCAGCAAATGCTCGTGTTCCGTTATGGTTTCCCACCCGGCGCTTATGAAGCGATTTCAGCCGACATCGACTGGAGTTCGCTGCAATCAAACGTCGGTGTTGACAACGACCTCTTCCGCCTCCGCGTCAAAGGGCGCGTCGGGGACATGACGCGCAGCCTGTTTGCCATTCTCAAGAAAGATGGCAAGACCGTGCGCACCCTCTACTACCGGGAGGACTGATGGCGACCAAGATCGTCGGGCTCGATTTGGGCCAACATACCGTCAAGGCCTGTGAGGTCCTTACGACCTTCCGCAATTTTGAGCTTGTCGGCTTTGCAATGGAGCCGGTTGAGGCGATCGAGGAAGAAGGAGTTTCTGAATTCGCTCCTCTTGCTCGTGCGGCCAAACGCTTGCTCACTCGTCGCGGTCTGCAAAATGAAACGCTGTTTTGCACACTGCCGGCGCAGTCGTTTTCGACTGTCACGCTCGATTTTCCGTTTGATCAGCCTAAGAAAATTGAAGCGGTTCTGCCGTCCGAACTTGAAGAGCTGATGCCCTTTGAGGCGGATGATGTGATTTGGGATTACCAAATCGTCGCAAAGCAGGGCACTACAACCACTGTTTTGGTGGCGTACATTCTGCGTGAGGTTTTTGAGAAATTCCTCGAAGCCATGGCCGCAGAAGGGCTTGATCCCAAAATTTGCAGCGTGAGCGCACTTTCATGGTTCAACCTGTACGACACGCTGATTGCAGGTCAGCCGGGACCAGTTGCGGTGATCGACATGGGTCACACGCACACCGAGCTTTGCATTTTGGCGCCGCCCGGTCAGGAAGGTCCGATTGTGGATGTGCGCGAAATTCCGGGTGGCGGTGAGGACATTACCAAAGCGCTGGCCGAGGTTTTCCACGTCAACATGGTGCAAGCTGAGCGCGGCAAGATCGCGGAAGGTTTCATTGCGCCGACGCTTGAAAATCCCGATCCCGCCGGCGGTGATCAGGCGAATCGTCGTTACTGGATCAACCGCACGCTGCGCGAGACGTTGGAACCCACCCTGCGTGACATTCACCAAACTCTCGCGCGCTATGAGCAGACGCAGCATGTGTCGTTCTCGCGCGTGTTCGTCACCGGTGGTTCGGCGGCGATTCGTGGTTTGCTGACCACACTTGAAGCGCGTTTGGGCATTCCCACTTCGCTCTTCAATCCGCTTGCAATGCCCCAAAATCGCTTGGCCAATGGCGGTCAGGAATACCAAAATTTTGCGGGTAAAGCGGTTGCGATTTCAGCGCGTGCGTCGGCTCGTGAGCATCAAAGCCAGATCAACTTCCGCAAAGGTCCCTACGTTTACACCGGCGATTTCGGATTTTTGCGTGGACGCCTCATCTTTTTGGGGTTGGCGGTGGCGGCGATCATTGCGCTGTTCATCATGTCCACCGTTTCGCATCGCCGAGTTTTGGAAGCGGAATATCAAACCATGCTTTCGCAGGCGCGGGCGATTTCCAAGCCGATTTTGGGCATCGAGAGCGACGATCTTGATCTGCTCTACAACACAGTTGTGAACACCGATAAAAAAGATGCCACGTCGATTCCGGAAATCAGCGCTTTCGAAATTTTGGGGCAGATTTCCGAAAAAATCGGCTTCGACGTTGAAGTTGATTTGGATCACTTCGACATCGACATGGATCGTAAGAAGC
>JAZUEA010000111.1:0-4942 GCA_045639945.1 Myxococcota bacterium | reverse complement strand
GGTTTCAATGCCCAGCGTGAAACCTCGCTCCTTGCAAGCTTGCAGGAGTGCTTCATCGAGCTGAAGTGAGGGCTCTCCGCCGGTAAAGATGACGTACCTTGCGCCGGGGCTTCGAACTTGCGTGGCTGCGTCGAACAACTCGAGCAAATGCTCGGCTAACTGCACCGCTGAATAGAAGGTTCCGCCGCCGGGGCCATCAACTCCCATGAAGTCGGTGTCGCAAAACGCGCAGTGACGATCACAACCTTCGAACCGGCAGAGCAGAGCTGCGCGGCCGGCATGCATCCCTTCGCCTTGGAGGGTGTAGTACGCCTCTTTTACGCGATAAACTTTCGGCTCAGCGGACGACATACGGCACCGGATCGACGAGTCCCGCCTCGCGGAAACCTTGCAACCGGAGTTTGCATGCGTCGCACAGACCGCAGGAAAGGTCGCCTTGCGGATCGTAGCACGTGCGCGTCAAGTGGTACGGTGCGCCCAACTTGGTGCCGAGCTTGACGATTTCGGCTTTGCTGAGGTTTTGCAACGGCGCTTCGATGCGAACTGCGTGGCCTTCGCTGCCCACGCGCGTGGCGAGTGCGGCGGTCTTTGCGAATGAAGCGATGAAATCGGGACGACAATCTGGATAACCGGAGTAGTCGACGGCGTTGACACCGATGTAAACGGCTTCCGCGTCCAAGATTTCGGCAGTGGCCACTGCGTACGACAAGAAGAGCATGTTGCGCGCAGGCACGTAAGTGCACGGAACGTCGCCGCCCATGTCGGTCATTTCGCGATCTTTCGGAACGGGAATGTCAGCCGTGAGCGCTGAGCCGCCGATTTCGCGGTAAAGGCCGAGATCGAGCACGAGGTGTTTCTTGACGCCGAAAAACTCACCAATTCGCTTGGCGCATTCGACTTCGTCTTCGTGACGTTGGCCGTACGCGACCGAAAGAGCGATGAGTTCGTAGCCGCGATCGCGAGCAACCGCCAGGCAAGTTGTGGAGTCGAGTCCACCCGAAGTTAAAATGACTGCGCGCTTCATGAAAGTCTCCATCAAAAAAGCCGCGCTCTATATCCCGATATTTTTGAGCGGGCAAGTGTGAAGGCGCATTCGCAGAAAGAAACTGTGCAAAAGCTCAAAATTGAGTTTGCAGCGCTGCAAGGGCCGATTTGAGTGCGCGAGGTCGAGCTTGCAGTGAAAAAAGATCGTTTTGTGAACAAAAAAAGCATTCTTTCGCGGAAGAAATTTTGCCTCTTGTTGGAATTGTGACCAAAATACCTACATCTGGTCCCAATTGAACCACATGGGGAGAAACTGCATGGCCATACGACTGAACCGCCGCGTTCCCGTTGATATGTATGTGAACAAAATGATCAATGGCGTGCCGCACTTGGCTCGCGTGACCAACTTGAGCCGCGACGGACTTTTCTTGAAACGCGTGTTGGAGCCTCAAACGGCACCAGGCGCGCACTTGGCGGTCGAGTTTCTGCTGCCAGACTCCGACGAAGTGATTTGGACAGAGGCCGAAGTGGTTCACAGCCACGGCGAAACAGGCCAGGGATTGCGTTTCATCGACTTAGCACCTCGTTTCGCGCGCGCGATTTCGCGTTTCATCGCCCAAGAGGCGTCTCAAATGGCCTAAGAATTGAGCTTGCAGCGCTGCAAACTCGCCATTTGACTCACCGCAAAAGTCTTCATTCCATGCGAACAGTGTGCTCTAAGGCGTGCGCAGAGTTCGCAAGCCTGCAAGGTTGTTTCCGCGCGTGGTGAAGCGACCTTGCAGGGCGTCAAACCTCTTTTTTCAAAGTCAGGAGCGTACATGAAGAGCCTCGACACGATTATCGAGCACGCGTCAGAAGTTTTTACGGCTTCAGAGGCGGGTGTTTTGCATAACGCAACCGTTGCGATCGCCGGCGGGGAGATTGTTTACGTTGGACCAGACAGTGAGATGGCCGCCAACCTCATTTCCTTGGGGTGGTGCACGTCCAAAACGACCAAACATATCGATGCAACGGGTAAGTTGGTCACTCCTGGACTGGTGGATGCTCACACCCACCTGATCTTTGCTGGGTCTCGCGCCGAGGAATTTGAATACCGCGCGATGAATACGGCTCTTCGAAAGCAGGGAAAGAACGGCGCGACGCTCAATTCTGGGCCTAAAGTCATGGGAATTACATCCACGGCGCTCGCAACAAGGCGTGCACGCTCGAAAGACTTAATCTCGCTCGGATTTGAGCGGCTTGATCGCTTTCTAAGCTTTGGCGTGACGACGTTGGAGGCAAAGTCCGGCTATGGACTCGACACCCCCGGCGAAATTCGCATTCTTGACGCGGCGCGAGAACTCGAATCGTTCCACCCAATCGATATTGTTCACACGCTACTTGCGGGCCACGCGGTGCCGAAGACGTTTGAAGACCATCGAGCTGACTACGTGGACATGATTTGCAATGAAATGATCCCGGAAGTTGCAAATCAAAACCTCGCAGAGTTCTGTGACGTGTTTGTAGAAAACATCGCGTTCACAGCGGAAGAAGCTGAACGCATCTTGAACAAGGGCCGCGAGTTTGGGTTAACACCTAAAGTGCATGCAGACCAGCTCACTTCGTGCGGAGGAGCGGAGTTGGCGGCCAAGATGCTCGCTGTCAGCGCCGATCATTTGGAGCATATCAGCGACAAGGGCATTGATGCGCTCGTGGAATCGGGTACGGTGGCCGTCTTGCTGCCTCTCGCGCCGTTGTTTATGGGGTCGGACGACCGCGCACCCGCTCGCAAGTTGTTGGATCGAGGTGTGAAGGTCGCACTGTCCACTGACTTTAACCCAGGAACGAGCATGTCGGAGAACTTGCCGCTTTGCGCGACCATGGGCGTGGCTCAGCTGGGCATGACGGCCACTGAAGCAATGCTGGCGATCACCTCGCACGCCGCCATGGCCATTAACCGCCAAGATTCTTGCGGTTCGCTCATCGCAGGACGCAATGCCGACGTCGCAATTTACAACGTGCCGAGTCACAAAGAGTTTGTCTACCGCATGGGCGTGAATGTGACGCACTGCGTACTCAAAGACGGCGAAGTGGTTTGGGAAGCGCGTCGCTGAAAGTAGGTTTCCGCATGAAAAAAAGCCTGATTGCACTCCTGGGACTTTCGCTCTTGGCTTGCGGAGGCCCTAAGGCCAAGTGGGAAGAACCAGAGAACAAGGGCAATCTCATGGTTGTCTGCCAGTCCATCGCCGAACACAGAGACAATCAAGTGTTGGTGAAGACCGGCGCACTCGTTGTGGATGAGAAAAAATTCAGTCGTGAGCGCATCAAGCTGCAAAACGAGCTGATGAACCACGAAGATACGCAGGGCATGCTCGAAAGTTTGCCGCCAGAAGCGCGTTTGACGAAGGAACAGTTCGCAATCGACGCGTTTAAAGAGACCTCGGACTGGCGCACATCGTTTGACACGCTTCAAGAAGGCATTTCGAACCTGCAAAACATCTCTTCTTTTTTGAATGAAGAGGCTGTGGGCATCTACAACAAGGCTTTTGAGCACGCCAAAAAGGTGTTGCTCAAGTCCACGGACAATCCCGCGGTGCCGGAAGTGACGGCAAAGGCGGTCAGGCTTGTATGCGGTAGCCCGGTTTACAGTGTGGGCGCACTGGAAAATCTGTACCTTGACGCTGGATGGCTTACTCGCGAGCCGCTCAAAGACGCCGTTAAAAGCGCAAAAGCAGTTCTAGAGCACGCAGCTTGGCGTTCGGTGTTTCAAAACTACGTAAAACCGCTGTGGAAGGTGTCTTACAACTCCAAGAATCCTGCTTTGTGGCTGCTAAACAACATGCTGGAGCAGGGAACTGGCACCTTGGCGAACTTAGAGCAGCTTGATGTGACGCCGGAAATCGAAGCTTCCGAGCGTGAAGTCTTTAACCTGCTCGGCAAAAACTATGTTGCATGGCGCGACACTGCGTCCCTCGAACAAAAAATGGAGCTCTGGCTGTCGGTTGAACGCTCCCCGCTGTTCGAACGCTGGACTTCCACCCCGGTAGGCATCGCTCTTCGCCGCTTGTCGCAGGTCTACAGCAATGAAACCATGGCTTCCATGCTCGCAGAAGACAGTATGTCTATCTTCATTGCCTATGATGACGCGTGCGCTCGCTTCTTGACGTGGCCAAGACTCCCCCCCGAACTCGTGAAGGATGCTCGTCGCATCTACAGAGGGGAGTGAGTTTTTTTAGAGGTGGGTTTTGATTGGCTTCATGGGTGGTTCTTTTGGCTTGGGGAATGAGGTTTTGTGCTTTTAGGGTTGGTTCTTTTGGCTTGGGGAATGAGGTTTTGTGCTTTTAAGGTGGGTTCTTAGTGGTGGGAGCCGTTGTTGGCGGTTTGGATGGTTGGTTCGTGGGTTTGGGATCCGTTGTTGACGGCTTTTAGGGTTGTTTCGTGGCGGCTCATTTCAATCCCGCACCTTAGGGGACAGGGGGACCCCCTTGCGGCGGGCGGTCCCCCTATCCCCTAAGACCCCAACCCCCCTGGCTCGCTTGGTCTCTACTGGCTTCAGGGTTGGTTCTGGGCTCTCGGAGGCTTTGTTGACGATGGTTAAGCTTGGTTCTGTGGAGAGGTGAGTGGATTTTTAGACTATAAACTTCAATCCTGTGGCGATTAGGGCGTGTTTGAGGCTCTGGAAACTCTCTATTTGTATCTTGGATTCATGATTCTAGGGCTGAAAGTTGCTCTCTTTGCCGTGAAATTGAGTGTTTTAGGCAGTAAACAGATGTTTTGAAGGTGCACGGACTTAACTTTTGCTCTGAAAGTTCGGTTCGCGCGCTTCAAAATTGCTATTTTTAGCCTGAAACATGAATGCGCGCATGTTCGGAATGGTTCTTGCAGGGCTGAAAGAGCTGTGCTGCATGCTCAGAATGACTCTTGCACACCGAAAACACGACTGCGCGCATGCTTGACTGACAACTTTCATGGCTGAAAG
>JAZUEA010000110.1:0-2235 GCA_045639945.1 Myxococcota bacterium | reverse complement strand
TCCTGCACAGACAATAAAGGCACTACAGAATATAAGGTTAAAGGCGTAGAGTTTCAGAAGGCAACCACGCGGATTGAGGGTTTAAGAATGATCATCGCAGTGACGTACGACAACGAAACGGGCACAGTTTTCCAGCACTTTGGACACACCGAGCACTTCAAGCTTTACACAATTGAGAACAATGAAGTGGTCCAGAGCCAAGTGGTCGACAATGGTGGGTTTGGGCATCATGACTTGGCGACCTACCTTCGTGACTTGGGCGTGAAAACCTTAATGCTGGGCAATCGTGGTCAAGGTGCAATCGATGCACTCAACGCAGCAGGCATCGAACAGATTCCTGGAGTGAGTGGTGATGCAGACAAAGCCATCGATGCGTATTTGCATGGCATGTTAATCACTCGCGCAGACTGTTTTTGCACACATCATCACTCGCATGAACACTAAGGTTTTACTCTGGATCACAATGTCCGAAATGGCGGACAAAGTCGATCTGCTCAAAAGTGAAATCTCAAAACGAGCGAATCAACCCACAGAGAGCTTTGCGGTCGTGCCGGTCGTCGTGGACAATTGGAACAACCAGCTTTCGCCCTGGCCTTTTTGCGAACGTAAAATGAAATTCGCCGGGCAGGCCTCAAAATTCATGGCGGAATTAGAGCAAACGCGGTTGAGCGAATTGCTCGCGCCGTTTGAAAAAGCCGCAGAGCCGCCCGTTGTTTCAATTGGCGGTTACTCACTCGCCGGCCTGTTCTCGATCTGGTATGCGAGCCAAGTCCAGCGGTTTAGCGGCGTAGCCAGCTGCTCCGGCTCTCTCTGGTTTCCAGGCTTTGAAACCAGTTGGCGGGATCAATCAACAAAAACACTGCAGCTGCCAAACACAAAACGGGTTTACCTGAGCGTGGGCGATAAAGAGTCCAAGGCCAAAATGCCTTCGATGCGCCGTGTTGAAGAAATCACACGCGACTATGCGGATTTGCTAAGCAAGTCCGGTCGATTCGAAAAAGTGGTCTTTGAACTCAATGTAGGTGGGCACTTTGAGCAGCCGTTGGAGCGGATGGCTCAAGGTTTTGCGAACTTGTTGGGTGAGTGAGCGCCGTGCAGAATTGGTTGAGCGCTCGGTCAGGCAACCAAGCGCTCAGCGGTTCTCTCAAATCACAGCGTCCGAATGAGAATCCGTCAAAACGATGCAATCGCCCTGCAAGTCCAGGCGCTTTTCGAATGCCAGGCCTTGAATGAGAAGGCGGAACGTCTCCGGATGCAGACCAAAGATCTGAGCGGGATGAATGGCGGCGCGTGAAAGGTCGCTCAGGGTAAACTTAAAGCGTCCCGTCACCTGCGCCCACTTGTAGAGCGCGTAAATCATCGCATCGGGTAAAGGCGAAAGGCTGCCGAACTTCATCACCTGCTCGCCCAACATCACCCCCTGGCCCAAAACCGATCCAATCGGCGTAGAAGCAAAAAGCTCAGTGAGCGCTTTCAAAGCGTTCTGGCATTTCGCTTCCGGCGCAACCGGTCCCAGAAGCCGCAAGAGCTCGCTCAAAGAAAGCGGCTGCGCGGTCGGCAGGTTCTTGTCGGTCGCCCACCAGCGGCACAAGGCGGAATGGTACGTCAGGTTGATCCAAATAATGGACCAGGTCAGCGGATTGTCAGCCCCCAACTTCGCGAGCTGACCACACAACAGCGACGGTTTCTGCTCACCACCTTCGGTTTCAACGAGCAACTCAGCGTCTGTGAGCCAAGAGCAAAGCGCGCTCACCTGCTGGCGGTTGCCAAACGGTTCATCGTCAATGCAATGCATGCCTTCACGAAGGAACAGTTCAAGCCATTCCTTGCGAAGACCAATGCTGTAATACGACGTGAGCGGTAACGGCGCGAGCGGCATTAAAGCCTGGCCGTTGCTCGTGTCCATATTCTCTGGCGCAATCGAAATCGCAGAGTACATAACACTCGCTTCCGGAATCACCAAAGCCTGCACCACATCTCGAATCGCGGCGACTTCCTCTTCAGAAGGCGCCACCACATCTGCGGACGTTTCAACCTTTGCTTCTGCCACTTCCGCCGCAGGCGCGGTTGACTCAGCCTTCACCTCTGCCACTTCCTCCACAGGCGCGGTTGACTCAGCCTTCACCTCTGCCACTTCCTCCGCAGGCGCGGTCGATTCAACCTTCACTTCTGCCACTTCCGCCACAGGCGCGGTCGATTCAACCTTCACCTCTGCCACTTCCTCCACAGGCGCAG
>JAZUEA010000109.1:0-4785 GCA_045639945.1 Myxococcota bacterium | reverse complement strand
CCCATTTCGGCGTAGAACGGCGTTTCTTCGAAGACCAGGTCAACTTTGCCTTCGCTGGCGTGCGTGACGCGCTCACCGCCTTGAAGCATGGCGCAGATCTTGGCTTCGCACTCAAGCTGGTCGTAGCCCAAGAACTTGGTCTTCTTCATGTCGGCCAAAGAAATTTCGCTCACGTCGCCATCTTTGGGCTTGGCGCGGGAAATTGCCTTGTGGTTCTTGAATTCGGCCTGGAAACCATCCTGGTCGATTTCGCCGCCGCGCTCTTCAACGAAGTCGCGGATGAGTTCGTACGGCATGCCGAACGTGGCGAACAGGTGGAAAGCTTCCTGACCGGAAACCTTGAGCTGGCGCTTTTCAGCTTCGGCAGCCTGGAAGAGCGTGTCCAATCGGGCGAGACCGCGTTCGATGACGCGACCAAAGTCCTGGCGCTCCTGCTGGAAGATTTCGTGGATCGAGGCGCGGTTTTCGGCGATGCGCGGGTAGGCCTTGCCGAACAAATCGCAGACCAAATCGATCATGCCGTCGTAGTTGAAGTTGGGGCAACCCTCGCGGTAGGTGAGCGCCATGCACTTACGAACCAAGCGACGCGGCACGTAGCCCTGGCCTTCGTTGGACGGATGCACGCCTTCAGCAAAAATGAAGGTGGTGGCGCGCATGTGGTCGGCCAAACGGCGGTAAACCGGGACCAAGCGTTCTTGGTACTCGCCTAATTCTTTCACTGCGAAGTCGACAAGCGGCTTCAAAAGGTCGGTTTCGTAAACGGAATCGACGCCGGAGAGAACCATCGCCATGCGCTCAAGGCCGGAGCCCGTGTCGACGCTGGTGAAGGGCAAGTTGATGAAGGTGCCGTCGGCGAGTTTTTCGTACTGCATGAAAACGCCGGCGTTCCAGATTTCGATGTAACGACGCTTGGAGTCGAATTCGGTGACGCCAGGCACGTAGGCCGGGCCGTACGCTTCGCCGCAGTCGTAGAAGACTTCGGTGCAAGGACCGCACGGACCCATTTCGCCCGCGGGACCCCAGAAGTTGTCGTCGCCCAAAACGATGACGTGCTCACGCGCCATGCCGGCCGCGACCCAGGCTTCGATGGAAACGTTGTCGCAGGGAAGGCCTAACTTTTCGTTGCCACCGTAAACCGTGGCGTAGAGTTTTTCAGCCGGGAAACCGAATCCCTTGGTCAACAGTTCGAAGGCCAGCGAAATCGCACCTTCTTTGAAGTAGTTGTCAATCGACCAGGAGCCCAGCATTTCGAACAAGGTGAGGTGGTGGCGATCGCCCACGTCATCGATGTCCTTGGTGCGGATGCAGGGCTGCACGTTGCACAGGTCGGATTGCGGCGGCTTGGCTTTGCCCGGGAAGTAGGGCTTGAGCGGAGCCATGCCGGCGTTGATGTAAAGGAGGGTGGGGTCGTTCTTTGGCAGAAGCGAGGAGCCCTCAATGCGGAGGTGTTTGTGACTTTCAAAAAAGCGTAAGAAAGTCTCGCGGATTGAATCGCTGGACAAGGTCGACATGTTCTTCTCGACTGGAACAAAAAGCGATGGAGTATAAATAGCTGCGTTCGATTAGGCTAGAGGTTCGTTGAAAATCGTACTGCGCTTGTTCTGTGGCTCATCTTTCAGAAACCTGGTACACCTGCAAACATGTCGCGATTGACTATTAATATATGTACATCGGTTTTCTGGGCCGGGCTTATGCTCTCGCTCGCGCAACCCGCTTGGTCTAAGCCAAAAGAGAAGAAAACTCAGCGAGTTACGTGCGACGTCTTCTGTGAAGAAGTTGATAAACGTTGCCCAGATTTGTTCTTAGGAAATGACGATACCTGCAAATGGGCCTGCAGCGTTTTGGATCAGCCGCAAGAAGTTTTTAACACTTGCACGCTGCCCAAATTGGTGCCCGATGTGCCGGTAAATCAGCCAGACGTCGAAGAAAACGCTTCGCCGGATGTCTCTGCAGAAGAAGAGATCCAACGAATTGGTCCAGACGACGTGCCTGCGCCTGAAGAACTTGCAGCAGATTGGAGCGCGCTGCCGTCTGGGTTTGGCGCCGTTTACTTGCCCAGTATCACCGATCCAGAAGAAGTGCCGGTCGCGGTGATTTACCAAGACAAAAAGGCGGTTGCTGAAGGTCGAACAGGCAAGCGAATTTTGCTGCGTCCAGGTGATTACTCGCTGCGATTTGGTAGCGGTCCTGTCAACTTGCAACCCAAAGTTGATTTTCAGGTGGTCGAAGGCCGCACCACGGTTAGCCCAACAGTTTGGTCGTCGCTCGAAATTGATGTGGTCGACAACCAATTTGTGCCGTTCCGTGGGACTTATGAGCTCATCGACGATCAAACGCACGAAGTGATCGGTTTGGGATTTGGTGCCGACGCGCTATTGGGCGAAAAGGTCAAGCCTTGGATTTTAAAGCCAGGTCTTTACAAAATCGTTCAATCTGGCGGTACTTACCGTGATCGAACCAATTTCGTCACAGTTCGCTTAGTGCCCGGTCAGCGCGTTCGATTTGTGCTGGTTAAAGATCCCGACACCGACGTTTTTGAAGGTGGTGGCGAGCGTGGCGACGGCGAAGAAGAATCTCAGGGCGTTTGGAAAGTGAGCGGTGTTGTGGGCGGCGACTTGGCGTTCGCCAACACAAACTTTACCGGCGAACAAGAAGGCTGGGCTCTCAATTTCAAACTGTTCCTCGATGGTTCTGCGCAGCTCAGCGCTGGAAAACATCAGTGGGTTACGCGTCTCGAAGTTGAAGAAGGCCAGTCGCGTCCGGCGGGTAAAAAGAATTTCTTCAATTTGGATGACCGCGTTTATCTGCACACCATTTACACCATGCGCTTGTTGCCGTGGCTCGGTCCGTACATTCGTGCGGGCGTCGAATCTAAAATCCTGCCACGTTACGCGGAGTTAGACTCGACTGGCAATGTCACGGAATACGACCGCAGCGGTAGTGTGGTGAAAGTGCACGAAAACGTGGATCGCGTTCGACTGGGCGGAACCTGGGAACCGACCGACGTCAAAGAAGGTTTAGGTGGAAACTTCCAAGTTTTCCGCTCACGTGAAGCGACGCTCGATCTTCGTATGGGTTTTGGTGCGTGGCAAAACTACGTGGGCGACTTGTTGAGTTACAACGCCCATACGCTTAAACCGGTTGAGTCATCGTCCAGCTACGGTATCGAAGGCACGGCGCTCGGTCAGGCAAGAGTTACGCGATTCATCACGCTTTCCACTGAATTCGATGGCCTGATGCCGTTCAATGATTTTGGAGCGCCCATTTTTTCGTGGCGTAACCAAGCCAGTTTGCGACTCGCGAGCTTTGCGTCTTTTGTGTATCGCCTGAATTTGCAACGAACTGCTGCCAGTCGCGGCGATGTCGAAACAGCCCACGATCTTCAACTCCGATTTTCCTATACCCTCTTCTAAAAGTCGTTTCTCTAGCATTTGCAGCACATGAGTCTTGAACGCGCGCCCCGTTTCGTCTAGAGGGATGCGCCGCTTTTATCGGCTGATATGTAGGAGATCGGCGCTCATTGCTGTAATGCTTTGATCTTATTGGATTAGGGGTTGATTCTGCTTTTTAACTAAAGCCTTTTCTCGTTGAATTTCAGAGAGATTGCTTTGCATGCAGGATCTTTCGTGTTCAAAACAAGGCGAGTAGAATCGCCACGCTTGGAGGTGTGCCATATGCCGAACTCTCTCGATGTTCGCTTGCTCGCGTTGATTCTCGCCGGTGGCGAGGGGACTCGACTGCAACCCCTAACGCTTGATCGCGCGAAACCCGCTGTTCCATTTGGTGGTCGTTACCGCATCATCGATTTCGTTCTGTCGAACTTCATGAACTCCGGTTACTACCAAATCAAAGTATTAACGCAGTACAAAGCGTCCAGCCTCATCACGCACTTAACGCGAGGCTGGCAGCTCGCACCTATTTTGGGTCACTACGTTGAGCCGGTGCCTGCGCAAATGCGCGTGAATCGCGACTGGTTCAAAGGCAGCGCGGATGCTGTTTTCCAAAACCTGAACTTGGTTTACGACAGCCGTCCTGATGTAGTCGCCGTCTTCGGTGCCGATAACATCTACAAAATGGATGTGTCGCTCATGGTTGATTACCACGTCTCTAAAGGCGCGGACGTTACCATTGCGGCAATTCCGGTGCCCATTGAGCAAGGTTCTCAATTTGGCATTCTTTCGGTCGATGAAAATGGTCGCATGCTCGACTTCATTGAAAAACCGAAAGATCCACCGCCCATGCCGGGAAATCCTGGTTATTGCCTTGCAAGCATGGGCAACTACTTGTTCAACACAAGCACGCTCATTTCCGAAATTTTGCGCGACGCCGCCGTGAACGACAGTGCGCACGATTTTGGTAAAAACATCATTTCGGGACTTGTTGGTTCAAAGAGCATTTACGTTTACGACTTTATGACCAACACGCATCCCGGCATGGAGGCGAAAGAACGTGGTTATTGGCGCGATGTTGGAACCATCGATTCCTACTGGGAAGCTTCGATGGATCTCGTGGCCGTAACCCCGATTTTTAACCTCTATAATATGAATTGGCCGATCCGCACAGTTTACCACCACTTGCCGCCTGCGAAATTCGTTTTTGATTTCCAAGATTCCGGACGGCAGGGCATTGCGACCGACTCCATTGTGAGTCCGGGTTGCATCATTTCCGGTGGTCACGTTGTGCGTTCGGTTTTGGCTCCGGCGGTTCGGGTGCACAGCTGGTCGCGCATCGAAGATTCGGTGATTGGCGAAGGCTGCGTCATCAATCGACACGCGCGCATTCGCA
>JAZUEA010000108.1:0-2414 GCA_045639945.1 Myxococcota bacterium | reverse complement strand
CCCGTTAGGGGACGACAAGCTGATCCTCCGAGGCCTGCACGGTGAGGACCGGCTCTCGGGCTTGTTCCACTATCAGCTCGAGTTGTTGTCCGAGGAATCCGACCTCGATTTCAGCGCTATCGTTGGTGAATCGGTCACAGTGACCATCGCCAGTGGCGACACCGAGTACAAGATCAACGGGATCTGCTCTCGCTTCGTCCAGGCTGGGTCCGGCCCCCGCTTCACTACGTACTACGCCGAGCTTAAGCCTTGGTTCTGGCTGTCGACCATGATGGTCGACAACAAGATCTTCCAAGAGAAGTCGGTCACCGACATCATCGAAGAAGTCTTGAAGGACAAAGGTTTCAGCGATTTCGAGATCAAATGCGAAGGTAGTTACGAACCTCGCGTGTACTGCGTCCAGTACAACGAGTCCGTTTTCAACTTCCTTTCGCGCCTCATGGAAGATGAGGGCATCTACTACTACTTCACGCACGAAGACGGCAAACACACCATGATCATTGCCGACTCCGCGAGCGCTCACGAAGAGCGTGAAGGTCAGGCTCCTGGCCGCGTGAAGTCGCAGGAGAGCACGGGCAACACCGAAGACATCATCACCCAGTTCGCTGTCGAAGAGCAGGTTACGGTTAACGCTTACGCAATGACCGATTACAACTTCGAGCAGCCTACCGGCGACCTCGCAGTCAACGTTCAAGGCTCCGCCTCTGACCGCGAAGTTTACGAATACCCGGGTGGTTACGCCGAAAAGAGCCCCGGCGAATCTCGCGTTAAGATCCGCTTGGAAGAGCAAGAGGCGGGCGCCAAGGTCGTCAAGGGCCAGAGCCACTGCCGCGGCTTCCTTTCCGGCTACAAGATCAAGGTCGAAGAGCACATCCGCGAAGACTTGAACGGCGAGTACATCTTGAAGTGGGTTTCTCACATCGCCAACTTCAAGAATTACACCAACACGTTCGAAGCCATTCCGGCGGACGTTCCCTTCCGCGCGCCTCGTGTTTCTCGCAAGCCTCGCATCTACGGCTCCCAGACGGCTATCGTCGTTGGTAAGAGCGGCGAGGAAATCTACACCGACGAATACGGCCGCATTAAGGTTCAGTTCCACTGGGACCGCGTGGGCGCAGACGACGAACAGTCTTCCTGCTGGGTCCGCGTTTCTCAGTACTGGGCTGGTAAGGGCTTCGGTGCTTGGTTCTTGCCTCGTATCGGCCAAGAGGTCGTGGTCAGCTTCCTTGAAGGCGATCCCGATCGCCCGCTTGTCACTGGTTCGGTCTACAACGCAGAGCAGACAGTTCCGTACGCCCTGCCTGATGACATGACCAAGTCGACGACCAAGACCCAGTCGAGCAAAGAAAAGAACGAAGGCTACAATGAGATCCGCTTCGAAGACTTGAAGGACTCCGAAGAGATCTACATGCACGCCGAAAAAGACATGAACGTCGACATCAAGAATAACCACACGATCAATGTGGCTGGTGCTCAGACGATCACAATCGGCTGGAAGGACGAAAACGGCGATCACCAAAACGGTAGCCGCACCGTCCTGATCAAGGAAGGCGATGAAACCTTCACCGTCGAGAAGGGTAATCGTGCTCTCGAAGTAACTGAGGGTGATGAGACCTACACGATTGGCGGCAAGCGTACCGTCAAGGTCTCTGGTGACGAAGAGCACACCGATGAGTCGAACTTCGACCACAAGGTGTCTGGCAACTACACTCTCAAAGTCGACGGCGATATTACCATCGAGGCAGGTGGTGCGGTCTCCATCAAGTCGGGCACAAGCTTCGCAATGGAGTCCGGTACAGACTTCAGCCAAAAGTCGGGAACTTCTCTCGCGGTCGAGTCTGGCACCTCTTGCGAAATCAAGGCGGGCACGACGTTCTCCAACTCGGCGAGCGTTACATCTGAAATCAAAGCCAGCGCGACCATGACCGTGGACGGCGGTGGTATGTTGACCCTTAAGGGTGGATTGGTGCAAATCAACTAATGGCAAATCCAAAATCCATCGCACAAGGCGCAGCGAAGTCAGTCGTCGCATCGGGAGACATCTCGAGCGCGAAGTACGCAGCAGACACAGCAGTCCGTGAAAGCCTCAAGGGCAACAAAGCCGTCGGTAAGATGCGCAAGGCTGAAGCCCTCTTTGCGCGCGTCCGTGGTGGAGCCAGCTCTATCAAGAGCATGGGCTCCAGCAAGGTCCAAAGCATCGTCGGCAAGAGCATTCCTCAC
Source organism: Myxococcota bacterium (assembly GCA_045639945.1). GTDB lineage: Bacteria > Myxococcota_A > Bradymonadia > UBA7976 > UBA1532 > UBA1238. The sequence goes on along the minus strand of JAZUEA010000108.1, from coordinate 194 downwards.
AAAGGTCGCGAACTCCTCGCCCTCAAGAAGAAGGCGCTGGGCAGTGGCGCGGGTCTCGTTGCCATGGGCATTGCCGGCAAAGCTCTCGCGAAGGCGGGCGCTTTCGGCAAGAAAGCCGGTTTGGGTGAAGAAGATCCGTACGCCGGAATGAGCGAAGAAGAGCGCCTTGAGGCGATAAGTCGGAGGCCAAGCGG
>JAZUEA010000107.1:0-3140 GCA_045639945.1 Myxococcota bacterium | reverse complement strand
AAGACGGTCCGCGTGGTGGTCTTCGCCAAGGGCGCGAAAGAGAAGGAAGCCTTGGAAGCCGGCGCGGATTTCGTGGGCGGCGAGGATTTGGTCAAGAAGATCAAGGACGAGGGCTGGCTGGAGTTTGATCAGGCCATCGCGACTCCAGACATGATGGGCCTCGTCGGTCGTATCGGTAAGATCCTCGGTCCCCGTGGCTTGATGCCGAACCCGAAGGTTGGCACCGTGACTTTCGATGTGGCGAACGCTGTGCGTGAAATGAAGGCCGGTCGCGTGGAATTCCGCGTTGATAAGGCTGGTATCGTTCACGCTCCGGTCGGCAAGATCTCGTTTGACGCTCCTAAGCTGTGCGACAACGTGACCACGATGATCGAGACGCTGAATCGCCTTAAGCCTGCTTCTGCCAAGGGTGTTTACATGAAGAATGTCACCTTGACGAGCACCATGGGCCCCGGCATCCACCTTGATCCGCTTTCGATGAAGTCGGACAAGTAAGTCACCAACGGCTCGCGCCATTTTTTGTTTTTTAGGCTGACCGGCCAGAGACAGCGGGTGGAAACTTAAAACCCTTCGGGGTGCCCGCCGAGGCGGGGTCTGTTTGTTACAGAGCCCCCTTGAGCACAGCGCATTGCTGGGCGGCCAGAGATAATAGGGGGTTGCGTTGAACCGCACAGAAAAATCTGCGGTCATTGAGTCTCTTCGCGACGCCTTGGCGGACGTTCCGTCGATCGTGGTGGTGAACTACCACGGCCTCACCGTTTCTGAGGTCGAAGTCTTGCGTAACGAAATGCGCAAGGCCGGTGTCACCTACCAGGTCGTTAAGAACAGTCTTGTCAAGCAAGCGGTTCACGAGACTTCAAAGGCCGGGATGGCTGCCCTCATGAAGGGCAACACTGCCATCGCCTACCACGCGGAAGATCCGACGGCGGCTGCGAAGGTGTTGCGCACTTACATGCGCGACAACGAGAAGCTCACCGTTTGTGGTGGATGGATCGAAGGCGAAGTCATCGATGCCAAGGGTGTCGATCGTCTCGCAGATATGCCGGGCAAGGACGAGCTTCGCGCTCGCTTCTTGAGTGTCCTCCAGGGCGTGCCGACGAAGTTCGTCCGCACCCTCGTGGCTGGACCGACCCAGTTCGTCCAGGTTCTCCAGGCTTACCAGAACAAGCTGGCTGCCTGAGATTTTTCTTCAACGAAGACAAACAGCTAACAGCTTTTAGGAGTTTTCATTATGAGCGATATCACCAAAGATCAGGTCGTCGAGTTCCTTTCCAACCTCACCGTCATGCAGATCGCCGAGATCACCAAGGAACTCGAAGAGAAGTGGGGCGTTAGCGCTGCTGCTGCCGTCGCCGTCGCCGCTCCCGCCGCCGGTGGTGCTGCTGCCGCCGCCGTCGAAGAGAAGACCGAGTTCGACGTTATCCTCCAGTCCGCTGGCTCCAAGAAGATCCAGGTGATCAAGGTCGTCCGCGCCATCACCAACCTCGGCCTCAAGGAAGCCAAGGACCTCGTCGATGGTGCTCCCGCCACCCTCAAGGAAGGTGTCTCCAAGGATGACGCTGCCAAGATGAAGGCCGAAATCGAAGAGGCCGGCGGCGAAGTGGTCATCAAGTAATTTCGTTGTCTTAGCCTGAGCCGGATCTCCCGATGGGGGTCCGGCTTTTGGCGATCTAGCTCATCCTTGAAACGCCTCCTGCACTCGCATCGGGAGGCGTGGGCCAGGCGCGGTGCGCTGTGCTGGCGCCTCGGTTCTTTTTCTTCCCTCTGCTGCGAGAGGAGCCCTCATGGCGTCCGTCGTCCAGAAGAACTTCCGGATTCGCAACAGCTACGGTCGAATCGAGAAGGTCATTGAGATCCCCGATTTGATCGATCTCCAGAAGCAAAGCTATTCGAAGTTCCTGCAGATGGATGTTCCGCCTGAAGAGCGCGAGGACATCGGCCTGCAAGGGGTCTTCAAGAGCGTCTTCCCTATCCGGGACTTTAACGAGACCTGCTCTCTCGAGTTTGTCTCCTATCACCTCGAAAAGCCCAAGTACGACGTTGATGAATGCCACCAACGTGGCATGACCTTCGCGGCCCCCCTTAAGGTCGTGATCCGTCTGGTTGTGTGGGACAAGGGCGAAGAGGGAGGTTTCCCGTCCATTCGTGATGTCAAGGAGCAGGAGGTCTACTTTGGTGAGATCCCGCTTCAGACAGACGAGGGGACTTTCGTTATCAACGGCACTGAGCGTGTTGTCGTCAGCCAGTTGCACCGTTCTCCGGGCGCGTTCTTCGACCACGATAAAGGCAAGACGCACTCTTCGGGCAAGCTGCTGTTTTCGGCGCGCGTGATCCCGTACCGCGGCTCTTGGCTTGATTTCGAATTTGACATCAAGGACATCCTCCACGTCCGCATCGATCGTCGTCGTAAGTTGCCTGCCACGATTTTGCTCCGCGCCCTCGGTTACACCACCGAAGAGTTGATGGCGGAGTACTACCAGAAGCAGACAATCGTTCTCAGCGAGACCGACGAAAACGTGCTTTGGTGCGTGCCGGACGATCTTGATATGCTGCTCAACCAAAAGGCGAGCCTCGACGTCACAGATGGCGCGGGTTCGGTCCTTGTTAAGCAGAACCGTAAGTTTACCAAGCGCTCGATCGCCAAGATGCAAGAAGCCGGCATTGACCGCGTGCCCATGTTGCCCGAAGAGGCGATTGGTGCAGTGGTCGCCGAAGACATCGTCGATTACAACACCGGCGTTGTTTTGGCTGAATGCAATGAAGAGCTGACCGAGGCCAAGATTCAAGAGCTTCGCGCTGCCAAGGTCTTTGAGATTCCGACCGTCTTCATTGACAATGTCACGGTTGGTCCGTTCCTGCGCAAGACGTTGCAGGCAGACCGCCTTGAGACGCCCGATGAAGCCGTTCTCGAAATCTACAAGCGCCTTCGCCCTGGTGATCCGCCGACTCTTGAGACCGCGTACTCTCTGTTCAACAACTTGTTCTTCAATCCTGAGCGCTACGATCTTTCCAAGGTCGGCCGCTTGAAGTTGAACCACAAGTTCAAAGTTGATGAGCCGCTCGATAACACCGTTTTGACCAAGCGTGACATCATCGAGGTCGTTCGTTACCAAGTCGGAGGCCAAGCGGTCTTAGGAAGA
>JAZUEA010000106.1:0-2124 GCA_045639945.1 Myxococcota bacterium | reverse complement strand
TGATTGGAGTCAGCCTTGAAGCTCGGTCGCAACGATCCTTGTCACTGTGGAAGCGGTAAAAAATACAAGCACTGCCACCTCGAAGCCGACGAACGCCGCGAGCGCTCCGAGAACTCCCTGACCCGCACGCCTGATTGGATGGGCTTCCACAGCCTGCGCATGCGTACGACGATGCGGACCCCCGCTCTCGCTCTTGAGCCTGTCAAAAAGGCCATCGAAGGCATCTGCGGCGAAATGCCCGAAATGCCGTTTGTTGACCGCATGATCGAGGATTACTGCCTCTACGACCTCCTCGTTGATGGCCGCCCGCTTGTTACGCGCGTCACGTTCCCCGAGAAGGATCCTCGCCTGGTTCAACTTCAGTACTGCGTCGCTCAGAGCTACCCGTCCCTCATCGAGGTCATCGAGTCCAAGCGCGGCCGTGGCGTTCGCCTTCGTGACCGCCTCACCGGTTTCGAGCGCTTTGTCGCCGATCCGTACCTGAGCTTCCGTCTTGAAGCCATGGAAGTTTTCTACGGCCGCATGACCGCTTTCGAAGGCAAGAACGTTCTCTTGGATGGCTGGATCAAGGTGCCCTTCCGCGCCCGTAAGGCCATGATCAAGGAAATGTTGGATGCCATGGAGCAGGCCAACTTGCCCGCGATTCCGATCGTCGAGCCTGTTAAGAAGGTCGTCAAACTCGAGAGCGAAAACGACGAGAACGAAACCGAGAACGAGATTTCCGCTGAAGAGGCCGCTGCTGAAGAAAAGAAGGCCAACGAAAAGGAAATCGAGGATCAGAAAGCTCGTATCTCTCGCGCTCTATGGCTCAAGCAGAACGCTGCCGTCCTCATCAACTGCATTCGAGCCCACAAGTGAGCAAAAAAACGGAAGGGCCTTCCCACGAGCTTCAGCACTGCGATTGCGGCTGCGAGCATCACCACGGAAAGGCTCTCCTTATCCATCCCGAACGGCGCGACGAGTTTGATGCGTGGCGCCAGTCCATCGCAGAAGCCAAAAGCGGTTCTGCCCTGCTAGACATCCTCCTTAAGCCCGTCAACGCCAGCGCTCTTTTGAATGCGCTGCCTGTTGATGATCTTTCGATGGCGATTCACAAAATCGGCCTCGAAGATTGCACCGAGCTTTTGGAGGCGCTGCCTGGTTCCAAGATTCAAGCGCTGCTCGACACCGATATTTGGGAGGGCGACCTTCCGTCGGTTCAGCGTTTGGATCCATGGCTGCAGGCGCTCATGGAAGCAGGTCCCGACGTTATCAAGTCGAAGATGCTGGGTTTAGATGACCCGCTCTTGGATTGGATTCTGCGCCGCTCCATCGAGGTGAAAGTTCTGGAAGATCCCGACGACTTCGAGCCGCCGGTGATCGATGGCCAAGAAATGGAATACGTTTTTGGCCCGGACCGACACCTTTGCATTCTCTTTACCGGCGAATCTCCAAGCGAGATGCCGATTAAGATTTTCCTGGATCGCTTGATGGGCGAAGATCCGTCATTTGCCACTGATCTTCTTGTTTTCACAGGCGCAGCGCTCGACTCAACGCTTGAAGAAGATGCGCTTCGCCTGCGCAATGCCCGTCTCGCCGATCGCGGATACGTGGATTACTACGACGCGCTCTCGATTTACGCGCCTTTCAAGGGTGAACCGCCTGCGCCCGATCGCACGCGTCCGGAAGAAGCGCCGCCTGAGCGTTGGCTTGCGATCCCTCAAAAGGGCGACCGCCTGGATCAAGCCATGGCCAAGTTGCCCTCGTTTGCGCGCGAATCCGTGGAAGCCGAATTGGGTTACCTGGCCAACCAGGCCTGTTCAGCTGACCGAATCGAGCTTTGGGACGAAAAAGGCGTGGCTCAAGTTTTGCAGCGTTTGCGCCAAGGTCTCACACTCGGTTTCGATTTGCTCACCGTGAGCGAAGATGATTCCGATGTTGAGATCTTGTCGAACACCCCGCTGCAGCTCATCTTCCGGCAGGGTTACACCGCTGTGAAGCAAGCCGCAGAGCCGCTCAACAAAGCCGTGCGTCAAGGTCACTTCAAAGGTCCGGAATCGCGCACCGACGGCGTGGAGCCCGGCATTTTCTCTGAGCGTCTTTTGTCACTCTACGCCCGGCACCCGTCGCTCAACGGAAAAATGC
>JAZUEA010000105.1:0-3989 GCA_045639945.1 Myxococcota bacterium | reverse complement strand
GTAACCGTTTTCGATGACGACGACGCGTTTGATGGCGGCGTGATGGATGAGTTTGGCGCACAAAATGCAGGGCTCACCTGTGATAAACAACCAGGCGCCGCGTGTTGCAATGCCGCTGGCTGCCGCGTTGCAGATGACGTTCATTTCTGCGTGGTGACAACCGATTTCCATGCGCGTGCCGGATGGAATTTCCATTTGGTCGCGCAAGCAGGTGTCGCCGCCGCACAAATCACCGCCGCCGCGTGGACCGCCGTTGTAGCCGTCCATCAAAATGACATTGCGTTCAGGATCTAAAAGAAGCGCTCCGAATTTTCGACGTGGGCAATTCGAAGCTTTGGCAAGAGCCAGGCATTGCTCGATTCGGATCTGAATGTGCTTTTCTTTCAAAGAGTTACCTCAGAAATCGTCGTTGAAAAAGACTCGCAAAAAACTTGCAATGAGTGATGGAGCGATCCTTGCGCAGTGAAGTCAGTTCGCGTAAGGAGGGCCGTCAAAACACAGGAGTTTTTCATGCAATTTGCCCTCGTTTTCATCTCAATCTTTGTCGTTTGTTACATCGGCTACAAAATGTTTGGCTCCAAATCTGAGCCGGCGTTTGTTCGCGCCATGGCGCACACGCGTCGCGGCGAATCGATTCGCGCCGAATTTATTATGGATCGCGGCTTGCAAGAGATTGAGGCCAAATACGGTCCGGACGCGCTTGAAACCATTGAAGCAAAAGCTGGTTTGGGCGTGATTTTGTCGCGCGTGGGTGAGGCGCAGCGAGCTGGCAAGCTGCTTGATGAAACGCGCAAAGTGCTTCTTGAGAAAAAGAGCAGCATGATTCCGGTTGCCATGGCGCACCGCGCAATGTTGCAAAAGGGCACAGCCGCGACTTTGCCGGCGTTTTTGGGTGTTTTGGACGATTTGGACGATGAGCAGAAGTTAGCGGTGTTGCGCGAGAGCGTGCAGTTGTCCACAGAGGTGCCGCCGGATTTGGCTCAGGCTTTCTTGAAGGATATTCGCGCAAAAGCTGAAATCCTTAAAAATGACGAGCTGTTGCAAAACGTGAATGAAGCAGTGAAGGCGGCGGCCACGCGTCAAGTTGCCATGGAAAAGGCACTTGCAGCTCTCAAAGCTCAGCAGGAAGCGGCTGAGGCTGCTCAAGCAGCAGGCAAAGATGGCGACCACAACTGTGGTGGTGGTTGCAACGGCGGCAGCTGCCACTGTCACTGAGCTTGCAACTGTTTAATTTTTAAAGATTTTAAGTCTTTGGAGTGAGTGATGTTTCAAGGAGTCTACACTGCGCTGGTGACGCCTTTCCGCGATGGCGCCGTTGATTTTGAAGCGTTGACTGCGCTGGTGAAATCGCAGTTGGAGGCGGGCATTCACGGATTGGTGCCGGTTGCAACCACGGGTGAAGCTGCGACGATGACGCGCGCTGAACGACGTGCGGTCCTTGAGAAAGTCCTTGAAATTACAGCGAAAAAAATTCCGGTTATTGCGGGCGTTGGCACAAACAACACGCAAACCACCATTGAGTTGGCGTTGGAAACCAAGGAATTGGGCGCAGATGCCGGTTTGGTGGTGACGCCGTACTACAACAAACCCACTCAAGAAGGCTTATATCAACACTTTTTGGCGGTTGCTGAAGCTGTCGCTCCGTGGCCGATTGTGCTTTACAACGTGCCGTCGCGAACGAATGTGCGCTTGAGCTTGAACGTGATTGAACGCTTGAGCAAGGTGCCAAACATTGTGGCGCTCAAAGAAGCCAGTGGCGATTTGGCTTTTGATTCTGAGGTGTTACGCGCGTGTCCCTCTCTCAAATTGCTTTCTGGTGACGACGCAACGGCGTGTCCGTTTTACGCGATTGGCGGTCACGGCGTGATTTCAGTGGCGTCGAATTTAGCGCCTCGTGAAATGGTGGCGATGTATCAGGCTGCGCTCGATGGCAATTATATTTTGGCGCGTCATTTGCATTTGCGCATGTTGCCGCTGTTGCAAGGTTTGTTCTGTGAAACCAGCCCTGGTCCGGTGAAGTATCTCTTGGCGCGACAAATGGAAATGTCGCCGGAATTGCGTTTGCCGCTTGTTGAGCCCACCGAAGCAAGCAAGCTTCACTTAGATGAAATTTTTGAGGAAATCCTGTGATTTCGCTGGGATTGTTCGGTTCGGAAGGACGCATGGGCCAAACGGTTCGTGCGCTCGTTGAGGAAGCAACGGATATTGAGATTTGCGCGTTGGCAGATCGAAATTTTCCTTTAGATTCCGAGGCTTTCAAAAAAGCAGACGTCATTCTCGACTTTTCGACCAGCGACGCGACCAAAGAACTTGTCTATTTGGTTTCGAGCACAAATGCGGCTCTCGTGACAGGTGTCACAGCGCGCGACGAAACGCAGCAGAGTGCAATTCGACTTTTGTCCGCAACGCGACCCGTTTTTGCTGCGACCAATTTTAGCTTAGGAATTGCGGTGTTAACTCGATTGAGTGAGATCGCATCCGAAGTTTTGGGCTCGGATTTCGATATCGAAATTTCGGAAACACACCACCGCAAAAAGCGCGACGCGCCGAGCGGAACCGCAGTAACACTGGCCGAGCGACTTGCCGCCGTTCGTGGTTTCCGTAAGAGCGAACCGCGATTTGGACTGGGCGGTGAACGTGCACGTGACGAAATCGCCATTTCCAGTTTGCGCGGCGGCGACGTGGTGGGCGATCACACCGTTCATTTTTTCGGTCCCGGTGAGCGATTAGAACTCACACACCGGGCCAGCGACCGAAGCTTGTTTGCGCACGGTGCTCTGCGAGCCGTCCGATTTGTTGCCGGTCGCGCGCCCGGTTTTTACAGCATGCCTGATTTGCTTTCCGAACTGGGGTTCTAATTCTAAACCCTTAACAATTTCCGATAGATCTGCATGCTCGCTCCGCGTGAGGGCAGAGCTGTATTGAGAGGTTCTAAAAGAGAAGAAATCGGAAAAGTGATTGAGAAAAGGGATGTTAGAAAATTGCGAGCACGAAATTGGCGATGGAGAAAACCAGAGCGAGAGCGAACAAACTCTTCAGATCTTTAATGGTTAGGCCGCTGATGATTTGCTCGGTCACCCAAAGCAAAAGCGCGTTGAACAAAAACGCAACAACGAGGTTCCAGAGACCTAACGTAAGGATTTTAAACGGTAAAGTGATGGTTTGCACGAGCCAGCTCGAAGCGAACCAGCCCCAAAGGGCGTTCATGATACCGTAAATGGCGGCAGCTAAAATCGCGGTTGTGCCATTTTTTACAATGATTTTCTTCGGATAGACGACCGAAGCCATGTAGAAAATGCCCGCGCAAATGAGAAGTTTAAGAATGATGCTTATCATGATTTCTACTCAGAGACCTTGTCTTTTCTAATGATTTCGCGTGGTTGAAACTTTTTGAGTGAGATTTTTAACCCATCAGATTCTGCGTCACAAAGAGCCAAAACGCGAGAGGGTAAACCTCGATCATCTTCTAAAAATTCAAGCGCACGTAATGTAAGACAGGCGTTTTCAATCGCCAAGCAGAGAGTTGTTAATCGACTTTGGTCGTACAAAAAGACAACGCGGCCACCAGGCGCTAATGCGTAGCGCGCGGCTTTTGCGAAATCAGCGATGTTGCCATGTAACTCGTGTGTGGATGAGGCTTTTCGGGATTGCGAGCTTTGGCGTCCCCAATTCGGTGGGTAAAACGGTGGATTTGTGACCACCAAATCGAAAGCCGCTTGTTCAAAAGGCAAATCTCGCAAATCTGCGGCACGTGTTTCTGCTGGCGAAATGTCTAAAAGCTCAAAGTTTCTGCGGGCTTGCTCAGCAACGCGCTCGTCTAATTCAATGCCTAAAAGCGCGCCTACATCGGGGTAGCGTCGTTTGAGCGCCACCAAAAGCACGCCATTTCCGCAGCCTAAATCGAGTACGCGATCGCCCGGTTTGGCTGGACAAAACTGAGCCACGTCGTGCGCCCACGGACATGGATCGAAGTATTTTTTGACGGCGAT
>JAZUEA010000104.1:0-3195 GCA_045639945.1 Myxococcota bacterium | reverse complement strand
GTCGCATTCACCGCGCTCGATGGCGGAAACGGCGAGTCGAATGGCTTCCAGGCCAGATGCGGCGGATTTGCTGCAGGTGGTGGTGTCGACGTGGTACAGGTTTTCGGCAAGTGCGATTTCGCGCGCAACGTTCGGTGCGGTCGGTGAAACGTGGACGTTGCCAAAAGTGACCAATCCCAGTTCACGAGTGGGCAGTGCAAAATTTGAGAGCAGAGCTCGAACAACATGTGCACCCAGAGAAACCGCATTAAAATCGGCGAGTTCTGAAAATGCTCGAGCGAAAGGGGTGCGCAATCCACCGCAAATGACGGCGCGTCGACGTTTGGAAGGGGCCATGTTCGTTCCTAAAAATTAAGGTTCGAGAGCAGCGAGGTGCGCGCAAAAACGCTGGGCTTGCAATCCCGAAGAGGCATTTGAAGCGAGAAATGCGCAAAGTTCTGCGGCGTTGCGAAGAATGCGCTTTTGTTCGTCGTTGCGTTCGCTGTTTGTCTCAGGGCAGGCGACAGCATTAAAAGCGCACGTGGGCGCTTGAGTTGCAGCGGCCTGCAAGTAGGCTTCTGTTGCGCGTCGAGCCGGCGATGTCACTTCGCGGTAGACAAATCTCGCTTCTTTGGAAATCGCTGGACTTTGCAAAAGAGCCTGATCTAACTTCGCCATTTCGCTGAAATCGTTTGATCGCTCGCTTGAGGTCGGATTCTCCAAGTGTAAAACCGCTTCAATCGGCGCAAATTCCTGAATTTGTTTCAAAAATTCTTCGAAGTTGCCTGGCAAAATTGATAGAGGCGTTGCGCCTAATTCGCGAGCCAGTTTCGCGTTTTTGCTTGAAAATTCGGGATGTTCCACACTAATAAGCTCAGAGCGATTGGCTGCTAAAATGCGAGCGACCTCTTCGCCCAGCTCGGATGTTGCACCCAAAATCATTACGCGCGACGGACGAGGTGGAAGCGGTGCAGGTGCGAGCGGCGGCGTGGGTTGAAGTTGGAGAGTCCAGGTTTCGCTCGGCAGCGAGGCCGCTTGTTCAGAAAGCAAAAATCGAATTAATCCAGGAAGTTGCGATTCTGTGCCGGCGTTCACGCGAATGGTATGAGCCGTCAATACGGGCGATTCCGATTTCGCATGCGAGTTGGACGAATGCTGCGAGTGTGAGAAATAGGCACAAATTGCGGCTTGAACAGCGGCACCGAGTGGAGACGAGATTTCAAAAGCGCCGCGCAGCAAAAAGATGAGGCGCGCAAACGGCTTTAATCGCGGCAGCCAAGGCTGAATTTGAGACTTGAGTTTTTCAAAATCTTCAAAAGTTTCAACGCATTGCGCGTTTACACAAATCGCGTCAATTGAGAAGTCGCTGCGCACATCGCCTTTGTGTAACAGGACAGGCCGACTAAAAGCTTCGCTTGCCGCCTCAAAGGCTTCCGGAATCGTATTAAAACCAACAAGCCGAACTTTCGCACCGGCTTTGGCAAGTGCCGGCGCTAAGGCCGATTCCAGTGCAGCAGCTTCAGAACTTCCTGAAAAATAAACGATTTCTCGATTTTCAAGCGGTCGAGCTGCCCACACGCGAGAGGGTTCAGAAGGCGCCGCGCTCTGTGAAAATCCCAGTGCGTCTGCTGCGGCTTTCAGCCAACTGTGTTGCATCCAATCGGAAAAAAGGCTGCTCATTCAGGAAGCTCCGTGCGAGAAATGAACTGTCCGCGCAAAATGCAGGGACCGCCGCGTCCTTCGCCCACGTAAAATGAGTCACTGTCGAGATAAATCCCAATTTCATGTGGCAAATAAACAGGCTTAAAGAAGTGGGCCGACAGCGTCTGCAAAACTTCCGCTGAGCCGTAAAGATGCGCCGTTGCTGCAATTACGCGCGCTAAAAGCCCAAACGGATGAAGCTCTGGACCTTGTTCGCTCTGATAGATGGCTTGTTTACCTGTTGCAAAAATGTCTTGTGCAATCGCTTTGGGATCACGCTGCAGACAAGAGAATTCTGTTGCCGCTGATGCTTTTAAGCTGATCCACGCAACTTCGCGAACTGAAAGGGGAATCTGCTCAGGCAACGCAGGCGAAATCAAAGTGTCGTGGTCGTTTTGTGTTGAGAGTTCTTCTTTAATTGGCTGCGCGTAAACTTGCAAAATCATTTCTAAAATCTGTGAAGTGTCAGATTTTAGAGAGACATGCATCTCAAAAGAAGAGCTGTCGAACTCTTCTTGATTGGGCGAAATCTGCAATGTGAGCGGCGCGTCCGGCTTAAGCGCGGCATGTGGCGTGAGGTGAAGCGCATGGATTCGCCAGCGATAACCTTCTGGCGCGGGCGGCATCATGCGAGAAATTTGCGGCGCGATCCAGCAAAGTAACAGCGGATGAGCAAGCCGATTTTTTAATAAATTCGCGCTTGTAGGCTGATGTCCACACCACGCCGCTAAATCTTCATAAAAAGCGGCGTCTGGCGTGGCGACCAGCTGCGTCACTTCATCGGCTGTTTTCTGTGATTCCTTTGTTTGGAAAAACGCGCGGCCAAGCTCGAAAAGCTCTGGCACACAGCGACGCAGGTGCCGGAAAAGGCGCATGAGAACTCCCAAAAACAAAATTTTGGAGGCGCAGAATGGCCCAATGTGAACTATTCGTCAATGGTTACGCTGTGTTATTCTTGGGCGCTTTCACGGAGTTATTGATGCGGCGTGTGATTTTTGGATGCTGTTTGCTGTTTTTTGCGCTGAACGGTTGTCAAGATCGCTATCAAGAAGGCTACGATGCAGGTTTTCGCGCGGGGCGACAAACCGGATTTGTTGAAGGTGAGGCCTCTATGAAGCGGCAGTACGAGCAACGTGGCATTGTGCGAGGCAGCATTTTTGGCATGATTTTCGGCGCGACGCTCATCGCGTTTTTTACGCGAAGTTATTTGAGCGAGCGGTGGCGTATCTTTAGGCGTCGCAAAAGGATTTCGCGTTTACTCGTTGGTCTAAATTGTGATTTGGACAATGAACTTTATCCGCGCGTTTACAATTTGGCGCTGCGACGAGCGGCGCTTTGCGAGCAATTGGCGCGCGACAAAAACAGCAATGTTGCGGAACTTTGGAATCGTTTGCGTTTCCCGTTTGCGCAAATGGAATCGCGCATTGTGAAGCTGGCTGAGCTTTTGCAGGGTCTACAGCGGTTGCAAAACGAGTCGCCGGTCAATCAAAACTTGAGTCGAGCTCGAATTGAAAC
>JAZUEA010000103.1:0-5099 GCA_045639945.1 Myxococcota bacterium | reverse complement strand
GTCTGAACCCACTAAAATTCACGCAGTCATCATTAGATGAGCAAGTAGCGCAATTGCCAGAGTCCGTACAAATGGGTCGTTCAGCACGGCAACCTTGGTCATACGCCGTTGTGGTAGATTCCTCTGCACTCGTTCTCTTGCATTGCTGGCATTTACCACCATTACATATGGGGAAGTTAGAGTTACGTTCAACACACTTTTCATTCTCTGAGCATTCCCAGCACTTAAAACCAGAATCGGATTTCTTGCAAATCGGATTATCTGCAGGGCATCCAACATGGAGCTCGCTTGCATTAGAGTGATCGCCAGGCAAACAACTAACACATTGAGCAGGCTTATTATCAGGCTTATAACAGTAAGGACCATCCTGATGCTGGCGACAATCACTGTGCTCACTGCATGCACTGCAAACGCCTTCCTTGCAAACCAGACCATCACCACAATCATAATCGCTGCGGCAGGCTCTGCAGTGACCATTTACGCAGTATTTTGCATCATCGGAAGGACAATAAATATTCACATCATCAGAGACAGAACCTGTTTTATAATTAAGAGTGCAAGACTGGCATGTTCCATTAATGCAGTTTTCTCCATTCGGATGGCCTGCGCAGTCGCTATCCAGCAAGCAAGCTTTACACGCTCCATCTTCCCCACAGATTGCGCCAGCCATATATGCATCGCATTCAGCGTTTGAACGGCACTTACGGCATTGGAATATACCTTGTGTGTTCAATGAGCAAATGGGGGTATCGCCACTGCAACCATCACCAGTTTCACTGCTGCAGGGTAAGCACTCACCAGTGTTCACGTTGCAATACTGCAACTTCAACTTTTGGCACTCGGCATTGTTGTAACAACGACGACAAGTCTTTGAGTCATCACAGATCGGATTTTGTGATGTCTCTACACAGTTTGTCTTTTGAGACGAGCTGCCTTCGCCTTCAGCAATCGGAATACAACCAACACAGCGGTTCTCTTCAGGATCGCAAACCTTACCGTTGGGACAGTCATCGCTGGTACGGCATTCAACGCACTTATGAGCACCATGAGAGTCTAAGCAATATGGCTTAGAACCTGAGCACTCAGACTCTGAACCGCATACACATTCGCCCTTGTTAATATCGCATTCGTGTGAATTTTCATTGTTACATACTTTCTGATAATCACCGCAGTTATTTTCATCAGAATCAAAGCATTCGTACTTCTGACAATCCGCCATGCTGGGATAGCAACTGCAGTATTGATTTGTGGCGCATCCATCATCTCCATCGCCAGAAAGTGGCTTACAAATCTGGCAAGTACCCGCTACGCAGTGAGTTTCAGGATAATAATCACTTATTTCTTCATTATAACGCTTGCTGCATTGCTCATCGCTAGAACAGCTAATGCATGTGTTATTGGAACAAATCGGTGTGGGGTTCTTGCACGGGACATGGGTACTCTCATTGCAACCAACACATTCACCCGATGATTTGTCGCACATCATACCAGACGGACAAGTACGCTGAGGCGACGATTTATCGCAGGCTTTGCAGACATAGGCAGTGCTGCCATCCGAAATGAGATCACAGATCGGTGTACTCGGAGTTGCATCACAACCACTGTTTTTGTCATCAGGCAAGCATGGGATACAGGAACCAAGCGAACCCGCTGCGTGATAGCGAGCCTCCGTCGCTTCAGTCTGGCAAATGGAGTGCGCCGGATCGTTTAGATGCTTGCATTGTGTATCTTTGAGGCATTTTTGGCATTGATAGCCATTGGTTGTCTTCTGGCAAATCGGGGTCGCAGATGCAACATTGCAACTCGAGGGGACATCAGGCGAACAGGCTTGGCAAAAACCTTGGTAGCAATACTGAGCTGTACCAATGCCAGAACACCGTTGTCCCGCTTCAAGCGTCTGTCCTTCTGGGATCACATAGTCCGCATCATATATACACTCAACACAAACCTTTGTAGCGCTGCCGCCAACAGCTGCACAGTTTGGTGTATCACCACTGCAAGCGCGGGAGCTAGCTCCACACACGCATTGATATTTATGAGATTCTTGAACGTATTTACACTCATGCCCGTGATCACACTTATTATTGACGGCACCACAGTTGTCGTTCGTTGTCAGTGAAATCGGACATCCGGTTGTATTGTCTTCGTTATGTGCGCGACCAAAGTTTTCATTGCATTCATAGACGCAAGTACTGTTGATGCACACTGCAGTTGCATTTTCTTTTTCCGGACAAGCATAACCACACGCGCCACAGTTTTCCGGATCGCTTGTAATATCAACGTCTTCATCGGTTTCACCGTCGCAGTCGTTGTCGATGCCATCACAAAGATCTTTTGAGTTTGCGGACTTTGAGCAGCGATATTCACAGCCATTGGTCGGATTACCATCCAAGTCAACCCAGCCCTCATCGCAAATGTCATAGCTGCAACCACCATCTCTGAAGTATTTACTGTTACAGATCGGCGTCGCACCAAAAATCCACATATCATTCTCAGAGCCAACCGCGTTACAGTACGGCTTACCATCTTCTACATAGAAATTGTTATCAGGGCAGCGTCTGCAAGCATGATTACAACCGCCACAGTGATTTGGATCCACCGCATATTTTCCATTTTGATTAATGAAATCATTATCGGTAATGCCATCACAGTCGTTGTCGATATTGTCGCAAACATCCAATTGAAGAGGCAAAAGCTCTTCGGCAAGTACTAATTTATCTTTGTCATCATCAGTCTTGATTACATCAACGATAGGCTTTGTTCGCTGTGCTTCTGGCGGACATTCATTAACGCCAACCACATCGCCTTCAAGATCATTGTTTACAACACAGGCAACTTTGACTTTCTTCGTTCCCTGCACTGCGTCTCTTGCGACTACGCATTGGTAAGAACCTAAGCAGAAGCAAACATTAAGTCGGCTGGCCTCTCCTTCTTCCGCCATTGTCTTGTCGCAAGGAGTACCAATTTTCTCATAGCCCTCTGTATTGGGAGTGCAGAACAAAGCTGTTTCACAACCATTGTCACGATTGCCATCAACATCTTCATACTCTATCGATTCAATGCACTCACCTGCCTCATTAACCTTGCAACAACGAGCATTTCCGAGCGAGTCGCGAGCCATATCGCAGAAACCCGCGCTACAATCAGGAATTGCATTGGCAGGAGTACAAGAAGCGTTGCACGCACCACAGTTATTTACATCGTTATACTGCAGCTTATTGAGGTTACGCGCGAGCTCTTCTTTACTAGGATAATGTCCACCTTCAAGATCAACATCCCAAATACGAGCACCATTTCGATCGATAGGCCAACCTTCGTTATCTGTAATAACAAAGATATCGTCTACACCATACTTGCAGTCATTATCGATGCTATCACAGAGTTCTTTCGCACCAGGATTTCTCAGAGGATCTGAATCATCACAGTCAAAATTAGGACAAATATCTGTTCCATCCGGACAACATGGCAAATAGCCATCTCCGTCTTTGTCCATATCCTCATCGATAAGCTTATTGCAGTTGTTATCTTTATAATCACAAATTTCTACGGTGTTAGGATCAGGATTAATCGTGGGATCGGAGTCATCGCAATCCAGCTTAGTTGTAGCACGTCCTTTGTTTCGTGAGTCACCATGAATCTCAAACCAGTTATCATCTAACTCACAAGTATAATAACCATCATTGTCTTGATCAAAGCCTTCATCAACTGTGCCATTACAGTTGTTGTCTAAACCATCGCAGATCTCAATGCGATAAGGATTGATCAAATTATCATTGTCATTACAGTCGCCGCAGATAATTTCTCCAGCCATGTGTCTGATAAGATCTTCTTTTGTACAAACTTCCTGGAATTTATTGCTTGGATCATTTGTCCGTTTCAACTCCAACCAACCCGGATCCTTTGTACAATCCATAAATCCATCTTGATCGTTATCAAACCCTTCATCAGTTTCACCATCGCAGTCGTTATCAATACCATCACCGCAAATTTCTTCTCTTTTCCCACCATCGCCACACACCAAGCCCTTTCCATCTTCTTTACATTCGACACGGAATCCTTCACATACACCCTTTCCGCATGGATCACCTTTCTGTAATTTCTGTCCAGATCCCTCGTCTATATGCAACGCAATATCGCGGAAGTGATTGTTGTAATAAGGCTCATCAATCGTGCCGTCGCAGTTATTATCAAGGCCATCACAAGGCTCTAATTCCCAAATGTCGTATAAGCTAGGATTGCTCGATGGCCATTGAATAGATGGAGTTGCCTTGGCTGAGAATTCCAAGTTTTTCCAATCCTTACGAGCATTTCTCAGGTCCACATTCTCAGACTCTTTCTTCAACGGCATGTTATTCCAGGCAGCCGCACACATTAGAGACTTTTGATCAGGTGCGCATACGACGATCGCATCATCGCACACACCAACAGCGCAGTTATCGCCTAAATAACGAGCAGTTCCACTAGAGAAGCGATCATCATGCAATCGGATGGGAGTACCTTCTTCATAATTCTTTGTGAAGTTTTCATCGGTATCACCATCACAGTCATCGTCGTAATAGTTACAAAGCTCGATCATAGAAGCGCGGCCACCAAGACATGGTCCAACGCCCGCGCGAGAGCTTTCTGAACAATAGAAATTGCCAGCAGAAACGCCTGCATCAGCGCCATCTGGCAACGGATCATCTTCTTGATACTTTGGCAAGCAGGTACCACCATCAGGATCACATCCCCAACGGATGTAATCCCAATAGGTTGTACCCGGCGCATTTGATTTAATACCGAAGATCGGCGCGCCATCTGGATAATCGCTGGCGTACACAGTGTATTCGTTCGGCTGAATCATGCGGACCAACACTTCATCGATCCACAATTCATAAGAAGCAGCGCTTTCACCAGCTTCTGTTAGAATTGCGGGACGATAAAACAGTCGGTAAGTGTGATAGTCCGTTGTATCAATCGTATCCAGACCGAAATCGGTACTTGAGCTACCCATTGGGATACCGATTTTGCCTGTGATTTTCTCACCATTCGCACCGAGGCGGTTCTGGCTGCTGATACAAATTTGAGCTCGTGAAGTCCTGGTAGGCCACAAATAAAAC
>JAZUEA010000102.1:0-4163 GCA_045639945.1 Myxococcota bacterium | reverse complement strand
CTACGATCCGTCTTCGACTTTGGTCCTGGACCCGGCTCGCGCGGCGGCGAAATCGTAGCTCAAGGCAGCGTAGACGATTTAATCGCCGAACCACGTTCGATCACCGGCGCCTGGCTCAGCGGTCACCATGATTTTCCTGAGCCTTCTCCGCGCGAACCAAATTTCTCAAAAACCTTACAATTACGAGGATGTACAGGTCACAACATTAAGCAGGTCGACCTTGAATTACCACTTGGACGGCTCATTGGCATTGCTGGCATTTCTGGCGCTGGCAAATCGAGTTTAATTGCAGGCACGCTCTATCCCGCACTCGCGGCTAAGCTCTACAAATCTCAACAAAAATCTTTACCATTCAAAGAGTTGCGTGGATTTGAGCACCTCACCAAAGTGATTCGAGTAGATCAACGGCCACTCGGCCGATCGCCGCGCTCCAACGCTGCCACCTACACCGGAGCCTTTGAAATCATTCGCGAACTTTTCGCCGAAACCAAAGAAGCGCGCGCCTACGGATTTACCGCGAGTCGCTTTTCATTCAACGTCAAAGGCGGTCGTTGCGAAGTCTGCCACGGCGACGGTCAACGCAAAATCGAATTACATTTGCTCGCCGACGTGAAAGTGCCGTGCGACGCCTGCAACGGCCAGCGCTTCAACGACGCCACACTCCGCGTTCGCTACAAAGGCATGAATATCGCGGAAATTCTTAGTCTTTCTTGCGATGAGGCGGCTGCTTTTTTTGAACCCGTGCCCAAATTGAAGCGCATCTTTCAAGCGCTCTGCGAAGTTGGATTGGGTTACTTGACCATTGGCCAACCCGCAAACACGCTTTCCGGCGGCGAGGCGGAGCGCATCAAACTTGCAGCTGAACTCGCCAGTGAAGATCAAGGCACCACACTATATTTATTAGATGAACCGTCGCGCGGTTTGCATCCAGAGGATCAGCTTCAACTTTTGC
Organism: Myxococcota bacterium; assembly: GCA_045639945.1. GTDB lineage: Bacteria > Myxococcota_A > Bradymonadia > UBA7976 > UBA1532 > UBA1238. Next base: position 3,211 of record JAZUEA010000102.1, on the reverse strand, counting down.
GCGTGCTTCAAGCGCTGGTTGAGCGAGGAAACACAGTCGTTTTGGTCGAGCACAATCCAGCATTGCTTGCACAAACAGATTGGCTCATTGAACTTGGCCCAGGCGCAGGTGAAAACGGCGGTCGCATCGTGGCACAAGGTTTGCCCAGCGAAGTTGCAAACAGCAGCGAAAGCCAGACCGCACCTTATCTTCGAAGCTGGCTCAAAAACGCATCGGTCAACAACAGCAAACCTCGCACCAAACGAGCACCGAGATCCTCTAAAAAATCGATTGATTCATAAGCCGCTTGTCAACCGATTGAATTCGTAAGATCTTCTTATGATTCTGTGCCGAAAGTCTGAAGGAGACACGATGGACGTTTGCAGCGAACTCGAACCCAAAAAGTTTTGGAAAGCTTTTTCCCTGTTGAGCGCGATTCCAAGGTGCTCAGGAAATGAAGAAGCAGCAGCCCAATTTGCAGTGAACTGGGCCAAAAATCGCGGTTTAGATGCCCGCAGGGATCGCACCGGCAACGTCATCATCAACGTACCCGCCACGCCAGGCCGTGAAAACGCACCCATCGTGATTTTGCAGGGCCACTTAGACATGGTCGGCGAAAAAGATTCGTCGTCGAACCACAACTTTGAAACCGATCCCATCGAAATCATTCGCGAAGGCGACTACATCACCGCCAATGGCACAACGCTCGGCGGCGACAACGGCGTTGCGATTGCAGGCGCCATGGCTCTTTGCGAAGACGAAACGCTTGAGCACGGTCCACTTGAGTTGCTCTTTACCATCGACGAAGAACGCGGCTTGACCGGCGCCAAGGGACTTGAAAAAGACGCGCTCAACGGCCGCATCCTGCTCAACTTGGACTCCGAAGAAGAGGGCGATTTCTGCGTAGGCTGCGCGGGCGGCGTCGACACCACCGTCGATTTAAATGTGGAACGCGAACCCGTCAACGGCCACGCCTTCAAGCTTTTGGTCAAAGGTGGCTTGGGTGGTCACTCCGGCTGCGACATCAACGAAGGTCGCCAAAACGCGATTTTGATTTTGGTGCGCTGGCTCGAAAAACTTCGCACGGCTTGCGGCAACTACTACCTGCAGGACTTCCAGGCTGGCGACAAGCACAACGCCATTCCGCGCGAAGCTGTGGCCACAATCATTTTGCCCGACGAAACGCCGTGCGATGCGTTTTTTGAGGTCGAAACCGAAATGCGCGGCGAAGTGCTGAACATTTCGAAGCATGATCCGGGCCTGACCATCAGTCACGAAAAAGCCAGTCTTCCCGGACCTGTTTGGGCGATTTCTCAAAAGTCGCGCGATCACGTCCTCGAGCTTTTGCTTGCGCTGCCGCACGGCGTTCTCGCAATGAGCCAAGAAGTGGACGGCTTGGTTGAAACCTCCACCAACCTGGCAGTGGTCAAACTGCAAGACGACCACATTCACATTCACGAAGCATCCCGTAGCTCTTGCGCCGAAGACATGGAACGCGTCCGTCGCCAGATTCAGGCAGTCGCCACGCTTGCCGGCGCTACGTACCACTCCGGCACTGGTTACCCCGGATGGCAGCCCAACACCGATTCGCCGCTCCTTCACACAGCCCAAGAGGTTTACACCAAACTTTTTGGAAAACCGGCAAATGTGAAAGCAATTCACGCGGGTTTGGAATGCGGACTCATTGGTGAGCGGTTCACGAACATGGACATGCTTTCCTTTGGTCCTGACGTGGAATGGCCCCACTCACCTTCGGAGCGCATCTCCATTTCGTCTGTTGGTCGCTTTTTCCAATTCCTTTCGGCCTTGGTTAGCCGGCTTTCTGAGCACGCTTAGGAGGCGCCATGAAAACACCTCTCCGTTTGCATGCAACACTTGTGGCGGCACTGTCCCTTTGGGCAACGTCCGCTCAAGCAGAACTTCCACCGGAAGACGCGCGACGTTTGGCATTTGTCGGCCACCACATCGGCATTGTCGAATCGGCGCTGGTTCACTACGAAGCCGCGGCTGTCGATCTTGCAGCGATCGAACAAGCCGTCGCGTCCACGTTGCCAGTTGATGCGACCGAGAGGCAAAAAGCAAACGCCGAAAAGCAGCTCGATCGCCAAACCTCGGAGCGTTTGGGCGAGCTGGAAATCACGCTTGCGAAAGACGATCTGGATCAACTCCAGGCTGCAATAACAACTCGACAAGAAGCAACGAGCACGGACAGTACGTCAGAGTTTCAAAATTCTGCCGTTCGCGCCGAAATTCTCGGCCGTGCTCGTAAAGCGCGTCCAGGCGTCGATGAAACGCTCAACTTGTGGAATACGCTCATCGATCTGGATTACTTGGGCACGATTCTCACACAATCCTTTGAAACGCTTGATGAATTGCCACAGGACGAGCCGGAAGTGGTTTCCACAAAATCTCGTTTGGAGCAAACAACCAAGCGCAAAGAAAATGTGGATAACGAGTTTCGTCTGGCTCACAAACGCGCTGCAACTGCCGATGCCGTGGAGCTCAACGCCAATCTGGAAAACCCGCTGATCAAAGGCGAACTTGCAACGTTCCCTTACGATTTGGAGCGTTGTCAGCAAATTCGTCAGGCCTACGCTCAGCGCTTGTGGTTCGATGGCGATCCAGAGCTGCTCGTACCGCTTTGGACACAACTCGCCCCCAGCCGAGCATGGGTTGAACAGATCGAAGCCTATTACTCTCCGATTCTACAGGCCGAGTACAACTCGCGAAATCAGGCTGCACTTTTGGGCGAGCAGGATTCTCTGCGAACCGAAGTCACGCAAGCCAAAGCTGCGTTTGATAGTTTTACATTGCGCAGCCAGCGTTTCATTGAGCAATCGAGTGTTTCGCTGCTGGACGCGCTGGGCCAAGTTGAGAGCATCACCGAAGACGCCAAACGTCAAAAGAGCCCGCAACGCCTGGCAACGGCTGTTCGTAAGCGCGAAAAAGTCGAGCGAACCATTCGTTCATTTGTGTTGGCCGCCGAGCCTCCGCTGACGACACCCGAAATTTTGCGTCGCTATGATCAATTGGTAACAGCACATCGCTCACTTGCAACGCAGATCGATCAGGAACTCATCGACCAGGCCGCGTTGCCAAACGACGTCTATGCCGGAACCGACCGCCCGTACGTGAAATTGCTCGTTGAAGAAGCCTTCAAAAAAGCGCTGCCCAACGAAAAAATCGAAGCAATTCGCTTTGATACAACGCTCTGGCGCGACGCCCACCAAGG
>JAZUEA010000101.1:0-1508 GCA_045639945.1 Myxococcota bacterium | reverse complement strand
AGAACGATCGCGGCGGATTGCGCAAGGTTCAGAGAACGAACGTGCGGGCAGGTCATTGGAATGCGAAGCGCTGAAGCTGCATAGCGTTCGAGAATTTCGTCGCCTAACCCTGTGGTTTCTTTACCAAAAACAAGTTTGTCGTCTGGTCCGTAAGTGACAGACGTGTAACTCGTTTCGCAGTGTCCCGTTAGGAACCACGCGTTTCCCGGACCTTCGAGCGCTTCTTCGAGCGTTTTTACCTGGCGCAGCTTGATCCACGGCCAGTAATCCAAACCAGCACGCTTTAAGTACTTGCTTTCTAAACTAAATCCGAGTGGCTCAACCAAAACGAGTTCGGTTTCTGTGGCTGCACACAACCGACCAATGCTGCCGGTGTTTTGAGGAATGAGAGGTTCAACCAATACAACGCGCATCGGAATTCTCGTTATTTTAAAGTGACCGGGCGTGTGCCTTGACGCCCTGGCAAGTAGAGGGTGTAACCCTGAGCGGTGCGGCCCATGGCAGAGTTAAAGACGGAAGCACTCACGGGCGAGACGACTTCTTGCTTCCAGCCATCGGCGGTTTGACGGTAGATGCTCAACTGCGAGCTGCCGCGCGTGACAATTTCATCTTTGCCGTCTTTGTCTAAATCGGCGGTGTAAAGCTCAAAGTGTGAGAAGTCTTTTTCGGAAACAGGTAAACGCTCGATGTCGAAGGTTCCGTTGTTAAATCGGGCAATTGCGAGATTTCCGCGAGCGTCCTTGCCGTAGTTTGCCATCCAACCGTCTGCGAACAAAATGGCGTCGTTGCCCCAGTTGGTTACGGCTCGCACACCATTTTCTGTCGGAATTTTAACCAGTTCGCCGTTCAAGCGGACTTTGAGATCGCCCGGTTCTTTTAGGCCATCGCCGTAAACGCGACCAATGACTTCTTCGGGAATGCCGTCGTGGTTCACGTCAACAAAGGCACGCGAAGTGGCCATGCGGATTTCGCCGTCGATATCGCGGTCGCCTTCTTGATTGTCCAAAATGCGAGTGCCGACCATGTATTTTGAGCGGAAATAGCCCAAAATGATTTCAGATTTTCCGTCCTTATCGATGTCGGCCACTGAAACAGAGGCGCTCTCGTTGCGCTCGCCAGAAAAACGGAAACGCTCTTTGAGCAAGTTGCCCGTTGCAGGATCTCGCTCTTCAACGAGCAAAGGCGCATCCATGTGTTCGCGCCCCATGCCCCAAACAACGAACAAAGTTGGGCCATTACCCAAATCTGCAAGAACAGCATTGTGCACTGAGCCCGGACCTTGAATGCGCCACTTGGGCTCACCACCTTCTGCGCTGGCGGCAGAGAGAAAATCGCCGTTAGCAGTCAGCACAAAATCAGTGTTTGATGAGGGATCGAGTGCCGCTGTAAAAACGCGCTCAGCAGAACCGAACTCGCCTGCTTTCAAAGCTTGCTGTTGAATTTGCGGAGCCGGCTTGGGCTTTTGAGCAGCTTCTCGTGCAGACTTTGCAGCAAGTGCATCTTCAATT
>JAZUEA010000100.1:0-7808 GCA_045639945.1 Myxococcota bacterium | reverse complement strand
CGATTCCGAACTCACTCAATCTCGAGTTTTCTCAACAATGGCGCCGACTTGCGCCTGGTTTTGCGCCGCGCTCTCTCGAAGAACTCTCCGTGCATTAAGTCGGATCGTAGCCATGTCGTTCTGTGAGCCAAGGAGTTGTGTTCTTCTCTTGTCTTCCTAAGACCGCTTGGCCCCCGACTTCGATTCCGAACTCACTCAATCTCGAGTTTTCTCAACAATGGCGCCGACTTGCGCCTGGTTTTGCGCCGCGCTCTCTCGAAGAACTCTCCGAGCATTTAGAACAGCGACTTTGGATAGACCACGAAGAACTCACGGCGCTTCAAAAAGCATCGGTGCGAGACACCGGAAATGCTTTTACTTTCAATGAATTAGATTTGATTTCAGTTGCTGATTTCAGCGGCGAACTCATGTTGGCCAAGCGATTTTCGGCGCGAATTCAAGCGGCTCAAGCAGGTGATTCAAACGCGCTTGAATTTGTATTGGCGGAGCGGCTGAAAAGCGAAGCCATCATTTCACCAAACGAAATTCGCAACGCGATTCACGTTTCATCGTCAGCCCTTCGCGAAGCTTTGGAAGTTCTCGAAAATAAAGGTGAAATCATTTCTGGCTTGCTCACAGAAACAGCAACAGAGCCAGAAATTTGCGATCGCCAAAACTTTGAGCTTTTGCTTCGAAAATTGCGCGACCGAAATCACCCAACGCTCAGCATTCGTCCAATTTCAGAACTCCCGATTTTTACAGCGGAATTTTTAGGACTTACCCAACCTGAATCCGGTGAATTGGCACTGCAAAAATCGCTTGAGCAACTTTTGGCGCTCGAAGTACCGCTGGACACAATGGAAACAGCGCTCTTGCCGGCGCGCATGAACGATTTTCGCCCGGCAGCGCTCGACCACACGTTCCAAGAAACCGATCTTTTGTGGTACGGCGCGCGAGATTCCAAAGAAAATCCAAAGGTTGCATTCGCGTTTGCCGATCAGCTGGATTGCGCGCGCGAAACCAACGCTGAAAATTTTGCAGAACGGCCATTCGATTTGGCGCAGCTTCAATCGGAGTTCGGTTTTGCGGAAGGCGAAAAACAGCTTTGGAATCGCGTATTTACAGGTTGTTGCACCACAAATTCGCTTGGTCCAATTCGTCGCGCACAAACTCGCGATTTTGCGCCCGCCCCCGTTCAACGCAGCGGTTTTCGCAGGTGGAGCAAGCGCTCTGAAGACACAATTTGGCAGCCACTGCCTAAACCGGCGAGTTCCGATCAAGTTGCAGAAGCCGAGTTGGCCATGGAGCGCGCACGAATTTTGTTGAGTCGTTACGGCGTGGTTTTTCGGGAGCGACTGGAGCGAGAGGCACCCAAAATGCGCTGGTCGGCGGTTGCGCGTGCGTTTCGTCGCATGGAGTACGCCGGCGAAGTGGTTTCAGGTCCGTTTTTCGACACCATTTTGGGTGCGCAATACGCATCCAAGTCGGCAGTGGCCGCGCTTCGAAAATCCAGCGAACCTGCAGCATGGTGGATTTCGTCGCTCGATCCGCTTTCGCCTTCAGGTCTTCCCGGATTTGAAGGTTTTCCTGTGCGCAGCGCCAAAACAGCACTTTTCTTTTTTGACAGCGACTTGGTGATCGTGGGTCGCAAAAATGGCGCGGAGCTCGAAATCCGCAATCGCGACAAAATCGCGGAAACGCTCGAAGCGCTCAAACGCTACGCGCGACGCTTACCGCCCAATGACTTGCCCGGCGCTGACAATGATTTTGAAATTGAAAAAATTGATCAGTCACCGGCGGCTCAGTCAAATTTCGCAGAAATCTTTACAGCTGCGGGATTTAAGCGCCGCTATCAAAGTCTCGTGCTCATCCGTTAATCAGTTGATGAGCCTGATCACGTTCATGACTTTTTGATTTTTGGCGCACTGAAACAGGCTGCCCATCAATTTTTCACCGGCTGCTTGCACACGCTTGCCGTATTTCTTTTGGAACGCCTCGCGCTTTTCCGGATCCACAGATTTGTCAACCTGCTTCGCGGTTTCCAGCATTTCTCGCTTTTCGTTCACAAACTTTTCCAGCGCGTCGCCCATCGCATCACAATCGCCTTTGTGTGAGTATGACACAGAAGCAAATTGCTCAATGAACGCCACCGATTTTTCGTCGCGATCCTGACAGCCCGAAAGCGTCAAAAACATCAATAAAATCGCAAGTTTGCTTTTCATATTCATTTTTAAAGGCCATCGATCAGCTTCATGATGGAGCGCACGCCCGAATCAAACACGCACTTCATCGCGCTGCCGACCATCTTCTTCCCAATGTCTTTGATGGGATCTTTGTACTTTTCGAACATGGCTTTTTCTTCAGCATCGGTCGCCTTTTCGTGCCATGCCTTCAGTTCGTCGTACAAACCTTTGTTTTTCTCAACGTACTTTTTGAGCTCACTGCCCATCTTGGCGCAGTCACTTTCATTCGCCTGCGCAATTGCAGCCAAATCGCTCATCAAATCGACCGTTTTTTGGCCAACATCTTTGGAACAAGCGGAAAGCGAGAACGCCACACACAAAATGAACAAAATCTTTTTCATTTCAGCATCTTACAAAAATCAAAATTGCAGATAGCGCGAAATTCTCATTGTGTGCGCCTTACGTCAATGCAAACCGCACAAAAATCACACGTTACGCAATCTCAAGAAAATCAAAGAGCTTTTATGATTTCCTGAAAAGATTTATCGCTCGCACATTTCATTGTTACAGGCAGCATACGCTTAACTGTCACACCGAGCTCTGTCGCGTACTTTTCCAAAGCGGCGTTTCGATCCTCTTCAGTGGCGTGCTTTTCCCATTCTTCGATCGCAGCTTTTTCAGCTTTGCCCTTCTTCTCCATGTAATTCTTCAGCTCATCATTCATTTTGGAACAATCGTTTTGATTCGCTTCCACAATGGCAGCGATGTCCTCAAGAACGCCGAGCATTCGTTTTCCCATATCCGGCTTCGAACACGCAGAGAGTAAAACCGCAGCGACTAGAACGAGAATCTTCTTCATTTTCAAGGCCTTATAAAAGCACGCGAATACAACTCTTGTAAAACTATCACTTGGTAGAGAGCTTGGCCACTGATTAAAAAGTTAGATTTCTTTCAAGACAGCCGCCACGCCCGGTTCTTCCACGCATTTACCAACTGCACGCAGCATTCTTTGAGCGAGCTCATCCGCACGTACTTTGTGCTTCTCGTCAAGCTCACGTTTTTCATCGTCACTCGCGTTCGCCACCCATTTTCGAAGCGCCGACACCGTCGTTCTCCCCGTCTTGTCCATGTAAGCTTTAAGATCAACGCTCATTTTCACGCAGTCGCTTTGGGCGTTTTCAGCGATGCGCGCCACATCTTCATAAAGGCCAAACATTTTTTCAGCAATATTGTCGTTGCTGCACGCCCCAACAATGCTTGCCAAGATTAAAACGAAAAAAAGTCTTTTCATTTCAAAGAGTTATCCTTCGTCAAAGTCTACTGCTTAAAATTGCGCAAAAATCGCAGATCAAGCGAAGCGCTTCAACGAAAGGAATTTTTCAGAATTTTTTAGGAAGGAAAAGAGAGGAAAATCAGGGAGTTAGGCGAGATTAGTAGATGCCGCGCATCGAAACATCGGCCATGTTGAAGGTGCGCATGGTCTGGCGCATGAACACCGGCATGGAAGAGTAATTTTCGAGCTTCATGCAAGCGCGGTTGCCGTCGCAGGTGCAGCCGGTCTGGTTGCTGCGGTTGCAGTTCATGGAGATGAAAGCAGCCGTACCAGATTCGGTGGACTGAATCATGTTGGGGTCGAACTGAACCAAAGGAGCACCGGTGGAGGAGTAAACCGGCTCGTACCAGTCAGCCTTGCCGTCGCCGTTGTAATCCACTTCGGTCGTCACGTAAGCGTCCTTGAGCAAGCTGTTGGCGTACTCCAAAACGCGAGCCGCAATACCCTTTTGGACGGTCTCGCCGAAGAGCGTTTCCGTACCGAAGGTCTTGGCGATGTAAACGCGACCGTTCGGGTGGTGGAATTCGATGCGGTTCGAGAAGCCCGGATCGCTGTCAGCACCAAGCTCCCAGATGTTCATCATATCGAGCCAGGTTTGCTTCTGGTTTTCAGGCAAGTAGAGCATCGTCCAAGCGATCAAGAACTTCTGCTGCTCCCAATCAACTTGAGGATCCAAAACCAAGGTCTCGGTCATGTTCTCAGGCGCGTAAGAGTTGTCGTTCCAAGCACCGAACGTACCGCAGATCACGCTGTTTTCGTTGGGGAGGCAAGACGTCGGGGTCTTGGTCCACCAGGTCGTCCAGGCGATCGGGCTTGCGAGGTAACCATCGTGATCGACCAACGGCAAACCGTCCTTCGCAGCAACACGAGCACCCTTGATGAAGTCATCGCCGGTCAAGTTGTTGGCGAGCCAGCGACGGTAAGCATCCGGGAAGATGTCGGCCATCGAGATGGAACGGTAACGACCATCCGTGAAGTCGCTGCGAGAATCGCTGACGTAGTTATCAACGGACTCCGCCATCAACATCGCGGTGTAGAGCTTGTCGTAGTAAGAACCGGCGTTCTTGATCATCTCGGTGCGGTATTCACCAACGGTGTCCAAGTAGGCGTTTTCGACCGGACGACCACCGTAAGAAACCTGGTTCATGTAGCCCGTCGCGCCGTTCGGAACGACTGCAGCCACATCGTAATCAGTGTAAGAATCCGTGGACGAACGCAAAATTCGGTTGTCGACCGGATCGATGTAGTGATCGCCGTGAGCCGGACGAGCCAGCTGACGAGTGAAGTGGTCAAACGCCATACCGGAAGCGAGGACGTTGTCCTTGAGCCAGTTCGCAGCGATGAAAGTCCAGAGAGGACCGAACGTCCAACCGTTTTGGCCATCGGCGTCCGGAGCGGTCAACATTTCCTTGTAGATCGCCTTGATGAGGCCAAGGCCCTTGGCAGCGTCGCGCATCTTTTCGTTGTAACGCTCAAGCGTACGGGAAACAGCGCCACGAATGGAGAAGGTCTGGCGGCCACGACGGTAGTTATCAAAGATGTGGTTGATTTCCTGACCGCTGATCCAGAAGTCGAACAACTCGTAAGGATCGGCGCCGTTGTCGTGACGGTAAACGCTCAAGTTACCAAGGTCGGCCCAGCTATCGGTCGCGAAACCGTAAGGAACGCGGATACGACCATTTTCGTCGATTGCAGGCGCATCGGCGTTTTCGCTGGCTTCAACGTGAAGGTCACGCCACTGGACGTAATCGACGGGCTGAGACTTGCAACGAGAGTACTCGCCATCAACCTTGACGATGTAGCTGTCGATCGTGGGATCCCACTCGCCGTAGCGCTCTTCATCCCAGTAATCCGGACGCCAGTTCTCGGGGTTAACCTTCTTGCAGTCCTTGATGAGCTCGTAGACGTTCTGCAACTCAGAGTAGTGGTGGTTCTCTTCACCGATGTCCCAGCTGAAGCCCAAGATGCCGCCGAAGTTGTCCATCTTGTTCAACATGCCGGTACCGCGCACTTCGCCCTCTTTGTAGGACTCATCGGCGAACACGGAAACCGCATCACCGTAGAACATACGGGCAGCAGCGAAGTCGTAGGCGCCCAAGCCGAGCATGTCCTGCGTCGTTTCACCGGCGTAGTCCATGGTCGAAGAGTGCATCCACATCCAGATCATGTTGTCCTTCTCGTCCGCATCAACGGGGTCGAAGTAACGCGGGCCCACGCAGTTGGAGCCGTCAGCCTGGAGTTCGGTGCAAACGTCCGTCACGCGACCATTGTGCGTACGGAGCTGCCAGTACTGCGGACGGTAGTTGTAAGCGTCCGAAGAGCTGACGAAGTTGTGGCGCAAACCAACGGAGTGACCGATTTCGTGGACAATCGTGGAGCGGTGAGCCTTGTTGGCCACAAAGCGACGCATCTGATCAGCACGAGCGTTCTGAACGTCGATCGAGTCGTTGGGGTTGAATTTGCCGAACTTCTCCTGGAGCACGCGAGCAAGACCAGCGTAGGAGTAAGGAATCGGGGCTTCCTGCATGATGCACGCACCACGCTCGGCCAAAGCATTTTCCTTCATGCGGTGAAGGTCGCGCTGGAACGAGGGGTTACCGCCCTGCAACAAGCTGGCGTGCTTGAGGACGGACTGCGACATCGCCATGTTTTCAACACCCATCATCTGCTGAACGGCGGGTGTCATCAATTCAGCTTCGAGCTCAGTGCCACGAGCGAGTTCAGCGCGAGCACCGTAAATGCCGCGCATCTGGCCCATCACCTTCGAAGAAGCCTTGATCTTTTGGACAGCCTTCTTCGCGGCGATCGCGCGCTTCTGGATGGAAGCGGGCAACTGGATGCCTTCGATCTCTTCGATGTCAGCTTGAGTGAAGCCGGCCAAACGCTCCTGCAGAGCAGCGCTGGTGAAGCGCGGAGCGGAGCTACCTTCGCTGGCGGCGATGGCGGCGGCGGACCAATCACGAATGTTTTCACCTTCGGTGATCTGCTCGTCGGTGAGTTCGCCGTACATGTAACGCAAGGTGTCGACCACCTTTTGCGCCCAGAAACCGTTCACGTAGGTCCAAACGTTGACGCTGGCAGCCACGACTTCGCCGGAGAGCGGGTCGTTGGAGTCGGTCATGATGCCCCACGGAGAGAGCGACTGCGGAGGAACGATCGCGTTGATCACGTTGTAACGCAGATCGCCGGAACGAACAGTCTTGGCCTTGGCGCAAGCTTCAGCGAGCTCGCTGTCCGGATCCAACCAAGCGTCTTCGCAATCTTCAGCTGCGATGCCTTCGGGCAAACGCTCGTCTTCGCTGGCGCAAAGCGGGTGATCGCCTGCTTCGACCGGGCTGTGGCACAGGATGAACATTTCAGGCATCTTCGCGATCGCGACGACACCTTCGCTGTAACCACGCTTGTCGGCGACGCAATCGGCCACTTCGTTACAAGCGTCAAAGTTCTTCTTCAACTCAGGATGCGACAAACCGGCGCGGCAGTTGTCCACCTCGGTCGCAAGCGCGAGAGCGTCTTCGTTCTCGTTCTGCTGACCGGTGTACATCGGCCACTTGGCGTAGCAGGCTTCCTGATCCTTTTCGGTGCGCAAGCACTCGGTCAAGCGAGCGGTCATCACGGCGGTACGCAACACAACGTCCCACTCGTGAATCGCGTCGGCGGACGGCGCGAAGTACTCAGGGTTGGAGCCCTTGCTGTAGTACCAGATGACCGGCTTCACCTCACGCTCACGGTAAGGCAGCGTGCAGAGGTGCTTGAACTCGTCGCAGCGAGAACCGTTACCCACAGCGGCACATTCATCTTCGGTGCCATCGTGGTTGTCGTCGCGGTGAACGTCAGCGCCGAACGGCGTCGTGGCCGAGGTGTTGCAGGCGTAACCCGTCAACACTTCATTGCCGTCGTCATCCAACTCGCTCTTGTAAGCGTGGCTCTTCTCCCAAATGTTGTGACGGGAGATGAAGCGGCGCCACTGCTGGTCGGTCACGCCATAGAGGTCGTCGTAACCCATGCGGTCGCTGGTGAAAGCGCCGTAAGCCTGGAAGCGCAAACCATCCCAGTTCGCGGGTTCGTAGTCGGTGTCTTCAACGCGGCGGAAAGATTGACGAATCGTCAACTCAACCGGGTTGCAGGAACCGGTCGGGCCAGCGCCGCCCATGAAATCCGCGTCCAAGAAGCAGCTGGGGAAGCTGTCCATGCCCCAACCGAGAGAGCTCAAATCGATCAAGCCCGGCTTTGCGAACGCCTTGCCGGTCACGTCGAAGTAACCGTTTTCCAAGTCAAAGTGCGGTGCATCCGGATCGTTCGGATCGGTGCCG
>JAZUEA010000099.1:0-1549 GCA_045639945.1 Myxococcota bacterium | reverse complement strand
CCTCACCTGCTTCGCTGAAACTCTCCTCGATGAGCTGACGCGCGTGAGACCAACCAAACCACGGATGCCGAGACCCCAAGCACCAACGTGCGGCGCCGCGAACACTCACAATGAGACGATGCTCAAAGAAGTCGCGAAGCGTTGAAATGACAGCAGAATCAAGCGGATCTTGGCGCAAATCCTCTTGAAAGCGCTTGAGTTCTTCCGGCGTGGAAGCGTGGCGATGGAAGTACGCATCAGCCGCACGCAACTCGCACTCGCTCATCTCTCGACGACCACGCGGCCCTTCCTCGACCAGCAACGGACGAGTATTGGACGACGCGCCATCAGCTAAGCCGCGAATCGTATCAAACGGCGACGACAAAACCAGTTGATCGCTCGAACCGCGCCCAAAGTACGCAAGCTCACGCGCCGACTCAACTGCCCAAACGCGCGACGAACGACGCGTGGGAAAGAGTCGAGCAGCGAGCGCACCCAAACCATCGAGCAAAATTTTGCGTGATAAATGCGGATTGCCAGCGCACGGCAAAATCAAATCATCGCAGCGGCTTTTGCGGAGCTTGATGCGTTCCGAAAAATCCTTAGCAAAATCGGAGAGTTTCGCTGAATCAACTTCAACGTTTGCCGCTTTAAATTCACTGCGCAGCGCCTGTTTTAGCGCTTCCGCATCAAACGAGTATGTCGTCCAAAAAGGATCGCCCCCCGGCGTTGCTTCAACGGGACGAGCAGCGGCAAAAAGAGCACGAAGAATCACGTGATCATTGAGCTTTGCGTTCATTTCTGCCTCGAATCTCAGATGAAGTACTGCATGCCAAACGGCCCCAGTTCCACCGCCCGATCGCTCTTGGGCTTATCGAGCACCACGAAACGCAGCTCCGGACCTGGTTCTATCTCGAAATCCTTGATTGGCGTGTAAATTTCACCATCGAGCGTGTACGGTTCAGGCGATTCCAAGTGCAGCGACAACGAACGCGCCAAGCGACGACGAAAGCCTCGCAACGGCCGAGTGGAACCAAACCAAAGTCCCGGCAGACCAAATCCCGTTTGCGGCGCAGGTCCAGTCGCTTCCAAACATTCAAACACGTTGCGATCCAAACCAGCGCGCGGGAAGCACTTGAATCGAAGCGCGAGTTCCTCAACGAAACTTGCGAAAATCGTATGGTTTTCGTGAACTTCCACTTCTCCGTCGTCGTAGCGCATCTCCATTTTGACGCACTTAAACGCACGATCCAGACGCGGATGCTCGCGGTGGAATGCCTCGGAAATGTACTTGCTCAGCAACTTGGCGCCGTCCACCAGCGTGTGCTTGCCCGCCTCCTCGTAGTCCGTGAGAAAGCGCGCCGGCATGCCAGCACCAAACATGAAGGAATAGTGATCGTTGACGTGCAGCAGGTTTCGCTTAACGGCGTAAATTGGCAAATTGTGTCGATATCTCGCGACGATACGCAGAAAAACCGCTAATCCTTTGCCGCGAATACCGAACGACGACGGCACCATGTTCATGGTTCCGGTGGGCAAAAGCAAAATCGGCGGAATCGGTCGATCGCCA
>JAZUEA010000098.1:0-2536 GCA_045639945.1 Myxococcota bacterium | reverse complement strand
AGCTCATCAAGGAAGGCAAGCACCCCAAGCCCGAGATCGAGATTCCTCTCGTCATCATCGCGCCTGAGGTTGATGCGATCCGCAAGATCGCCATCAAGGTCGCTGCTCAGGTCAAGGCCGAGCAGGGCTTCGCGGTTCCGTACGCCCTGGGCATGATGGTTGAGACCCCCGCCGCCGCTATCTCCGGCTCCGAGACGGTCCCCGCCCTCAAGCGCAAGGAAGCTGGTTACGACGATGACGTTCACCCGAGCTACGGCTTCGCTTCGTTCGGCACCAACGACTTGACCCAGACCACGCTCGCCATCTCCCGTGACGACGCAGACCGCTTCCTGCCGCTCTACGTCCAGAAGGAGTTCTTCGAGCGTCACCCCTTCATCTCGATTCACCCTGCAGTCGAGAAGATGGTCCGCACCTTCGTGGCTGATGCCCGCGCGATCGATCCGTCCTTCGAGATCTTCATCTGCGGCGAGCACGGTGGCGACGTTTACACGATCGGCCGCCTCCACGAAATTGGCCTCTCCGGTGTCTCCATGTCCCCGGGCAAGGTCTACCGCTCCATCATCAAGGCCGCTCAGTGCCAGGTTAAGAATCCCCGCAAGGCGATTCCTCACCGCGCCTGATTGAGCTAAGGGGCTAAAACCTCTCAGTGCCCATCTCTCGGTTTCGAGAGGTGGGCATTTTTGTATCTACCGCCGTTGAATTGAGCAGCGTTCAATGCTCAACTGCCCTGCCTTGTTTCAACTTGCAACCAAAGAGCATGTGATGCGCCTCAAACTTTTGTTGCTGATAGCTTGGTTGTGCTTGGGAGCGAACGTGAGCGCCGCAAAAACTGATTTCAAAGAAGTGGCTTCTCGAATTGAGTCTCTTTACGGCGAGACCATCACTTCTTGGTTTGAAGAGGCGCAGATTTCCTATCCGCCGGCTTACGTAAAGCTGGAAGTCTACAAGCAAGAGCGTGTGGTTGCGGTGTTTGCTGGCGAATCGCCCGAAAAATCGCGTGAAGTCAAGCGGTTAGCCATTTGCGCAATGGATTTTGAACCAGGTCCCAAACTTCAAGAAGGCGATGAAAAAACGCCTGAAGGCATTTATTCGCTGCGTCCGCTCACCAATAGCAAAAATTGGTTCATGTGGATGGACATTCAAAATCCCTTTCACAGAGGCAAAGTCAACACAGGCGACAGCTTTTATTTGTGCACCGACTACCCCAAAGCAGAAGATCGTAAGCGTTCAGACAGCATCGGCATAAAAAATCCGGGCAGCGCCATCTGTATTCACGGAAACTGCGTCTCTCGTGGCTGCCCAAGTCTTCGCAACACAGATTTTGCAATGCTCTTTGCCATTGTGATGCACCATGACAAGCAACAATTTGGTGCACCTCAAGTCGCGATTTATCCATTTGAAGAGCTTGACCTGAATCTCATCGAGTCCTTTGCCATACGTGCCGCTGCTGAAAGTCCGAATGCAACCAAACTGGGCGCAAAAAAAATCGCTCAATACTGGCGTTCATTCATGAAAGGTCGCGAAGTTCACCCCGCTGCACTCGAGCCTTCTCAAAAAGACGCTTCTATTCCTCAAAATTTTGATGAGTCCTTAGAGCCTTGCAAAGAAACCGAAACGCCTGAAATCTCAGACTTTTGAGCTTAAAAGTGAGGTGGTGAGCTTAAAAGCGAGGTGGGATTAGAAGTTGATGACACGCTCAGGAGCGGAGAAGCTGGAAACCGTCGCGGTCGCATCTTTGAGATAGTAGACCACGTTGTTGCCGTCGCCCGGCTTGTACATGTTGCTCAACTCCGGGTAATCCTTGAGCATGCTTTCCTGAGCCTCGAGGCGATCGTCGGCGACAAGCGTGCCCGCAATGCGCATCCAAGTGCCCTTGTTGTCGTAAGCCACCAACTCAACCTTGGGATTGGCTTCGATTTGCTTCGCGACATTCTTCTTGCGACCACTCTGAATGTAGAGCTTGCCTTCAAAGAGGTGAGCGGTGCCGAACGGACGGACGCGTGGCTGATCACCTTCAACAGTCGCGATGTAGTAAGTCTTCTGCGCTTTCAAGAAAGCGAGCACTTCATTGATGTCATTTGTTGCTTCCACAGTAATTTCCTCCTTCTTTGGAACTTCGACCTTTTCACACTCTTTACAGGCCGGACATTGAACAGGCTCAGCCGTAGGCGCTGAACAACCAGCTAAACAAGCAAGCAAAACGATCAAACGCTTCATAAGACCTCCCAAGGGAACAAATCTCAAAATTGCGATTGAAATCGGCGCAATTCAAAAGAGAAATCGGAACTTCTTACACCTTCATACAGGCACAGAAAAGCAAGAACGATGGGAGCTGAGTGCAAGTGATTTCCCTTGATTTACTTTAATCGAAAGAGCACCGTGCCGCGTTTTATTTTTTACTGTCAAAAGCATTGACAGAGAAAGGTTGTCACGATGAGCGATGCCCCTGAGCCTGCGGGAGCAAAAAAGAGCAATTTCGTCGTCCAGTACTTCAAGGACTTCTCCGTCCTGAAAGAAACACGCAGTGAATACTGGG
>JAZUEA010000097.1:0-2881 GCA_045639945.1 Myxococcota bacterium | reverse complement strand
CGACGTCGAACTTTTGTACTTACGACGGTTTGCTCTTTGGGCCTGCGGATCATGCTCGTTTGGCTGCGGCATTTCGAGCGCTTGGCGAGCGTGGCGCATACGGTCTTTTATCAAACTCGTCGGTGCCGCAAGTTCATGCGCTTTATGAAGGTTTGCCGCTTGACCTTGTGTCTGTTCGCCGCGCAATCAATTGCGATCCAAACAAACGCGGCGCAGTTCAAGAAATTTTAGTTCGCACGCAGCTGCTCGGAGACAGTCATGGATGACCTCTCGTTGAACGAACTTCAGGGTGAATTGGGCAAGCTTTTGCCGGTTTTACCCATGTGCACGACGGTTGTGTTCCCTCAGAGTGTGGCCACCGTGCAGATCGATGGCGAGGCGAACAACCAGCTGCTCACGGATTATCCGGATTCTGACGCATTGGTGGTTTTGGCGTTTGCCGAACTGGATGAAAAATCCAAAGGCATCACCAAAGATATGCTGGCGCCGATTGGTGTGGTCGCACGCATTTTGAGCCGCATGAAAGCCAGTGGATCTGCGCGTCGCGTGACATTTCAAGGTTTAGAGCGCGTTCGAATTTTGGCCTTTGAAGGCGAAACTTCTTACTTCAAAGCTCTGGTCGAGCCATTGCCTGATATGCCGGGCGATCCGGTTTCGATTGTTTTGCACACGCGTCGGGCCATCACGCTCTACGAAGAGCTTTGCGGCATCAGCAATAAATATCCGCGCGATTTGCTGAGCATGATGCGCCAAAACACCGAGCACGCTGGTCGCTTTTCCGATTTGATCGCTGCGAGTTTGCGATTCGATTTTGCAGATCGCCTCAAAATTTTGCAGTGCGCCGATTACGCTGAGCGTTTGTCGATTGTGCTCAAACTTTTAGGCCGAGAACTTGAAAAAGCGCGTATCACGCAAGAGGTTGAGCGCCGCGTCAAAGAGGAAATTGAGGAATCTCGCCGCGAGTATTATTTGCGCCAGCAAATAAAGGCCATCCGCAAAGAGCTGGGCGATGAGGAATTGGGCGATGAAGAAGCCGATAAATTTCGGGCGCAGCTCAAAGAATTAAATCTGGGCGAAGATATCGAACGCGAGGTGGTGCGCGAAATTGAGCGTTTGCGCCACATTCAGCCCAGTTCGAGTGAGTATCAGGTCATCGCGACGTTTTTGGAGCGATTTTTTGCGCTGCCTTGGGGCAAGACAACGCCGGAGGAAATCGATCTGCCGCATGTGCTTGAAGTTTTGGATGCGGGCCACTACGGCTTGACCAAAGTCAAAGAGCGCATTCTCGAATTTTTGGCGGTTCGAAAACTAAATCCAGACCGCAAAGGCGCGATTCTTTGTTTTTCGGGCCCGCCTGGCGTGGGCAAAACTTCGCTTGGTCGCGCCATCGCTGATGCAATTGGTCGAAAATTCTTCAGAATTAGCGTAGGCGGCGTGCACGACGAAGCCGAAATACGTGGTCACAGGCGAACTTACATTGGCGCTCTGCCTGGCAAGATTTTGAACGGTATTACGCGTGCAGGCACCATGAATCCGCTGCTGATGATCGACGAGCTGGACAAGTTGGCGAGCGATCATCGTGGGGATCCGTCGTCGGCACTGCTTGAAGTGCTCGATCCTGAGCAAAATGACACGTTTACGGATCACTATTTTAACGTGCCGTTCGATCTTTCGAAGGTGCTGTTCATCGTCAATGCGAACAATTTGCACGCCATTCCAGGGCCCTTGCAGGACCGTTTGGAAGTGATTTCGATCGAGGGCTACACCGAAAAAGAAAAGATCGAGATCGCGCGTCGGCACATCTTGCCAAAAGTAAACAAAGATCATGGTTTAGATGAAAAATCGCCGACTTACGACGCTGAGGCTATTTCGCAAATCATTCGTTTTTGGACGCATGAAGCCGGCGTGCGCAATTTGCAGCGCTGCTTTGAAAAAATTTCTCGCAAAATCGCCCGTGCGCGCGTGGAGCGCGGTGATGATGAAGGTCTGCACGTGACCGTCGACGATCTTGAAACGTACCTTGGTCCTAAGCGCTACTTGCAGGACGATGGCATGGGTCAAAATTCGGTCGGTGTGGCGAACGGCCTTGCATGGACGGCGGCTGGCGGCGAAGTGTTGATCATTGAAATCATCAAGATGCCTGGCCACGGCAAGCTGGTGCTGACAGGACAGCTGGGTGAGGTGATGAAAGAGTCCGTGCATGCGGCGCATTCGCTGATTCGTTCACGCGCTGACATGTTGGGCTTAAGCGCTGATGCGTTTGAAAATATGGACATTCACGTTCACTTCCCGGCGGGGGCGATTCCAAAAGATGGTCCGTCGGCCGGTGTGACGGTGAGCGTCGCCATGGCGAGTTTGTTCTCGGGGCTTCTTGTGCGCAGCGATTTCGCAATGACGGGCGAAATTACGTTGCGTGGCAAGGTGTTACCGGTGGGCGGCATCAAAGATAAGCTTCTTGCTGCGTACCGAGCGGGGATTCGCAATGTTGCGCTGCCAAAGGACAACGAGCGTGATTTGGCCGAATTGCCTGAAGATGTGCGCGCCGATATGACCGTGCATTTGATCTCGCAAGTCGAGGAGCTGTGGGCAAAAACGCTGATCGGCTACGACGATTTATTAAAACGCGCAGCGATTACGGCGGAATCAGGAAAGCCTGCCAAGTCCAGAACTCGCCGCAAAAAAACAGCGGTAGAACCCACAGAATAATTCCCTCAAAAACAAAATTGCTCGGCCGAAAATTTTCGCAACCGAGCGATTTCTTTAAGCTTTTAAGAGTGCTTGCGAGTTGAGCATCTGCTCAACATGGTAGGCGATCAGTGGCAGCAGTGACCGTGGTGGCCGTGGTGACCGTGGTGGCCGTGGTGGCCGTGGTGGCCGTGGT
>JAZUEA010000096.1:0-4548 GCA_045639945.1 Myxococcota bacterium | reverse complement strand
CTTCCTAAGACCGCTTGGCCTCCGACTTAGTGGGAATATCGGCGCAAGCAATGTAACTAGAATTTGTGGATGGCGCTACGGCACCTTAACCTTAATATTTGATGCCGGAAAATGCGCTCTTTCAACAGCTGCACCTCTTTTATTGACATCAAACATGAGTCTCACCTGCTTATGCACCTTTTGTTGTACGCTTGGACACTGCTTCCCTGTTTTCAAGTCTGGCAACAAACGTTTTAAAGGCGGTAAAGGCGTAGCCTGTGCATTTGGTGGACTTGCTGTTGTTTCTCCAATTGTAGCGTCTATTTCGGCTTTGATCTGGATAAGTATTTTCTTTATTTGGCGCGTTCCCACATATGCAAGTCTCGCAGCAGCCATAAGCTTTATGGTAACAGCCTATTATCAATCGCCAAATCATGCAGCCTTATCACCTGTTTTTACATTGACCGTTTTTTTATTTGTTTTAATTGTCATACGTCACTGGTCAAACCTTAAAAAGGCATTATTCATTAAATAGAGTCATAAACTCAGGGAAAACCTATAAAACAATCTATTTACAGATATAAATGATCCATAAAATCATTTTTTGCGTCATTTATGAATGTAAATGAACTCAAAAATCAATTTTCCCATCATTTATAAATATATTTTGGGAATTCAATCGAGAAGAACACAAAAGACAGAACTAATCGACTAGTAAAACCTTTTGAAGGTCCGTTGGGTGAGTAACACCACAGGCAAAACAGATTGTCTTTAGTTCATACAGAACTGATTCAAGATAAGCGCGCAGAGATTCTACACCACCGTGATGCAATTCGAGTAAGCAAGGCCGTGTAATTGCAACTGCAGTTGCTCCAAGTGCTAATGCACGCGCAATATCTAAACCTGTACGAATACCTCCACTTGCCAAGACTGGACGACGTGTACATCCAAAGACTCTGACGCAATTTTCAATTGAGTCTGCCGTTTTGATACCAAATCCAGCTAAACGACGACCAGCAATCGATCTTGCAGATGTATCTTGAGCTTCAACGAGTGAAAAGGACGTTCCACCAACGCCAGCAGTCTCAATTCCCGCGATAGGCAGCATTGACAACCGTTGGGCGACATTTTTCGAAATACCGTGTCCAACTTCTTTTACAAATACGGGCCTTGAAAGATATTTTGCAGCATATTCAATCTTATTTTGTACACCGCAGAAATTTGTATCTCCTCCTGCTTGGATCGCTTCTTGTAACGGATTTAAGTGTAAGAACAATGCATCCGCATTAGTAAGATCTAGCATGTGTTCCAACGGTTGAAGATTGTCTTCAACCTGCGCAGCACCTAAGTTCGCAAATAGCAACGGAACTTTTTCAACTTGATATGTTGAAACAAGATTTT
Source organism: Myxococcota bacterium (assembly GCA_045639945.1). Classification (GTDB taxonomy): domain Bacteria; phylum Myxococcota_A; class Bradymonadia; order UBA7976; family UBA1532; genus UBA1238. Next base: position 3,168 of record JAZUEA010000096.1, on the reverse strand, counting down.
CATCTCTCAAGCCAGCTCGATAAGAGCCAAGCGCTAAGCCAATCCCCAAAGACGACGCGACTTCAGCTAAAGCGTGGTTTATTTCTCCGCCATACGATGATCCACCTGTCATAGCCCCTATAATCAAAGGTGCAACAAGAGTTTTACCGCAAAGCTCTGTAGTAAGATCGACATCATGAAGCGAACACTCAGGAAGAGCGTTGTATTCAAGCTTTACTCGCTCAAGCCCATTACTTTCACCGCTTTCTACATCTGTTAAGCAATGAGCAAGGTGTTTATCTTTTCGCTTAGAAATATCAGATTGCGGCTTAGTACTATACTCATCCATCATACTCTGTATTTCGCTCCGAATTTTCTGTTCATGAGCATTCTTAGACTCATGCTGGCCACGAGCAAACCGATGAATCACAGCATCAATCATATATAAAGCATTGCGTGAAACAGATTTAGAACGAGCAATCGAACTCGTAATTAAGCGCGCTGCAAGTCCCTGAATGTGAAGCACACCCATCTGCCCTAGTGCGACTGCCTTTAAATCCTTTAGATCACGCTCATCAAAATGCGGATGATATCCAACTGAAGCTTGTAAAATCTCTAGCGAAACTTCGGCCGGCAGATCTGAACCGAGTAAAAGTTCTGAAAAACGCTCCGCAAAAACATTTCCTTCTGTTTTTACAAAGGCTAATCCTGCTCCAGATAAACCAGTAGCAACAACCAAGCTCGGCAGACCTGTCGCACTTCCTTTTGTTACACCTAAGCGCAGTGGTACAAATTGAACTTGTCGCCAAAACTTGATCAGCCCGAGCGTCAAACCAAATGTTGAGCCCAATACATCTAATTTAAGACGTTCAGATTGTTTAACAGCGGCCAATATAAGTTGGCTGCCAATTCCTTGTCTTCTTGCATCTTCATGTACTGCAATTCTAACAATTCGCCCCATTTTCAGCGAAACTGCTTTATCGGCTCCACCATGACTAGCAAGTGTCGCCTGCAACATATGACCTGCAGGCCTGCGCGTTCCGTTTTTTATCTCTTGCTGAACGTCATCTGGCAAAATCGACTCTATTTGCAGCACCAGTGCTCCCACAACAGTGCGAGTCACTTTTTGAAGCGCAACCAACACCACCAAACTGTCATCATCCAACAAAGCCTGTAGATCAGAAGGTGCTGTTCGATAATGTGCAGTTTTAAGAAGTGAAAAAAGCTCGCTTAATTGCTCTTCTTTCACTTCAGACGGTGTCCAAACCTCAATACAAGTATCTTCTTTGGTTCGAATCTCAGTTTTTACACTATCCAGTAATAAGATTTGATGAATCAACGCTTCAACTGGATCTGTAGACGAGTATCTAAAAGGCTGAGTAAGCGTAAAAGATTGATAATCCGGCGCAACCTGCGACAGAAGAGGACGAAATTTGATCCAAAAACCGCGCCCTGTGCCTTCATAACCGTCCGTTGTTGTTGAAAACACAATTTCAGGATGGATTTGAGCCAATTTTTGCAGCTCACCAATCGGAAACGCAGCTGCTTCGTCAATGATGAATAGTTTTCCAGGCGTTGGTGCATCCAAAAGATCACCAAACGTTTGAAAATGGACTGATTCATTCTGAAGAATTACGTTTACAGATGTTTTTGTGGGCGCGCAGACTGTAATGGGCGAAATACCATTGTCGATGAGCTGCTTCACTCCATATGCGAGCGTTGTCGTCTTTCCACGGCCTCTTGCAGCCGTTAAAACTAAAGGTACACCACTAGATGCTTTAATCATGCCTTGAATCACGCCATTTTGCTCTGTCGTTAGCTCAAATTCGCGTGATTCTTGTTGATGTATTGCCGTCCACGACGTTGGCAGCGATAAATGACCTTGATTTAATGTAGGCACATCGCTGCACAAACGTAGAATGCGCTGATTGAAGTGAGACTTGTTCTGACTCGACAAAAAAATCACGAACAAGCCACCTGCGCGAACAGATCCAGCAAGCGCACCAATAACGTCGGCTGAAACTTCATCTCTTGCATCTAAAACAATGCATTTGAGTTCCTGCCCCAGTGCATTTCGAGCTGTATCTAAGCGTTCACCGAACTCACCACCAAATCGACGAACACCATCCACAAAAAAGATTTTAAGAAGTTCACTGCTCTCGGTAGGACTAGGATCAATGCAAACCAAAAGGCGCCTTTCATGAGAAAGCTCACCGGATTGCATCAAAATTTGCACACCTTCGTGCAAAGTATTCACTTTTCGGACTCAGGATAGGCGCGGAAGAGTAAATCCAAGTCTTCAATTTGCTTGGCGCTGCCAGGAATGTCATAGCGCGGCGTTAGCGGATTCAAACGCGCAATCAACTCGTAATGAATGGTGTTTGCCTGTGCAGCCAAAGCATCTGCGGTGATAACACGCTCATTTTGACGCCCCAACAACACTACTTCATCTTCGACTTTCACATTTGGAATGTCGGTAACGTCCGCCATCATAAGGTTCATGCACACGCGACCACGAACCGGCGCTTCCTCACCATGGATAAGAACATGCGCAATATTCGACAAAGCGCGGTCATAACCGTCCGCGTAACCAACGGGAATGATGGCCAATTTCGTTTCATGCGACGTTCGGAAACTTAAGCCGTATCCAACAGTTTCACCGGCATGAACCGTCTTTACTTGCGCAACTCTCGCTTTCCAAGTGAGTGCCGGACGAAGCTGAATGGCACGCTTTGCACTGAGAATCGCAGCCACCCGAGTTTCAGGAGACGGCCAAAGTCCATACGCGGAAATTCCGAGTCTTGCCATGCCAAATGCACGCTCAGGCCACAAAAGAGAGGCCGCGGAATTCGAAATGTGCGCGATCGCCGGCGGATGGCCGTCTGCAACAAGCGCTTCACGCGCAGCTTGGAAGCGATCAATCTGCTGACGTGCGTAACGATGATCCGTGGTGTCTTCAACATTCGCAAAATGGCTCGTTAAGCCTTCTAGCGTCAATGTCGGCACTTCAGCGATGCGATTTGCGAGTGCGCGAAGCGTTGGCACATCCACACCTTGGCGGTTATTGCCGGTTTCCACCTTCAGATGTAAGCGCATTGGGATCTTTTGCGCAGCCAAGCGTTCGATCGTCTCAAAATTGTAAGCAATAATGCGAAGATCCAAAGCTGAGGCTTCAGCCAAATCGTCGAG
>JAZUEA010000095.1:0-5975 GCA_045639945.1 Myxococcota bacterium | reverse complement strand
CGCATCACGCTTGAGATTTGCCTCACCAGCAACTTGCAGACCAACCCGCACATGCACACGCTGGCGGATCACACCTACGAGAACATTCGCCGCCACAAGTTGTCGACGACCATTTGCACCGACAACCGCTTGGTCAGCAACACAACGGTGACGCGCGAACTCGAAATGGTGACGCGCGAACTCAAGTTCACGCCCAAAGATCTTCGCTCCGTGGTGATTTACGGCTTCAAGCGCAGCTTCATGCCAGGAACCTACTTGGAGAAGCGCGCCTACGTTCGCGAAATCATCGATTACTACGAGAAGGTCGAAAAAGCGCATCTCGCCTTGCAGGAACAGGCGTGATTCTGCGGGCTTCAAAGTCCCGCATTTTAACTGATTGATTTTAAAGTAATTTTCGGAAAACCATGTTTGAGACCATCAGTAAGGGCTTTCGCGCTGTCAAGCACCGTTTTCAAGGCAAGCGCGAGCTCACCGCCGAGAATATCGAAGAAGCTCTGCGCGACATTCGCGTGTCGCTGCTCGAAGCAGACGTTGATTTCCAAACCGTTCGCCATTTCATCGCTACGGTAAAGGAAAAGTCGCTCGGCGAAATCGTGCAAGTCAAGGCAGGCACAATGGAAGTGACGCCTGGCGATCACTTTGTGAAAATCTGCCACGACGAACTCGAAGCGCTGATGGGCCCGGTCGACACCAGCCTGGATTTTGCGCCCGGTATCACGAAGGTGATGATGATCGGTTTGCAGGGTTCCGGTAAGACGACGACCGCCGGTAAGTTGGCACTCAAGTTCAAAAACGAAGGCCGCAAGCCGCTGTTGGTCGCTGCCGATATTTACCGTCCTGCCGCAGTTCAGCAGCTAGAAAAATTGGGCGAAAGTCTGGAAGTTCCTGTTTTTAAAGCGGATGGAAAGACGCCGCCTGAAATTTGTACGCTGGCGCTCGACGAAGCCAAGAACTTGGGCTGTGATCTCGTCATTTTCGATACCGCCGGTCGTTTGGCGATCGACGAGCAACTCATGACCGAGCTCACCGACATCAAAGCTGCGACCAAGCCGGAAAATATTTTCCTGGTCGTGGACTCGATGATCGGTCAGGACGCCGTTCGCACCGCCGCGCAGTTCGATCAGCGCATCGGTTTGAGCGGTTTCATCATGACCAAGCTCGACGGCGACGCGCGTGGTGGTGCGGCGCTTTCGATTAAGGCGGTTACCGGAAAACCCATTAAATTCCTGGGTGTCGGCGAAAAGCTCGATGGCCTCGAAGAGTTCCGTCCCGATGGTTTGGCCAGCCGCATCATGGGCTTTGGCGACATCGTCGGTTTGGTGAACGACTTTGAGCGGGTGGTCGACGAAGAGCAAGCTGCGAAAGATGCGCAAAAGTTGCTCTCCGGCCGCTTCGACATGTTGGACTTCCTGGAGCAGATTCGCACCATCCGCAAGATGGGCTCTCTCAAGGAACTCTTTGAAAAGCTTCCGTTTTTTGGCGACGGCCTTCCGCAAGGTTTGGATATCGATGAAAGTGCGCTCACCCGCATCGAGTCGATGATTCAGTCCATGACGCCGCAGGAGCGCAAGAACCCCGACCTGATTGAGCAGCAAAAGCGACGCGCCACGCGTATCGCTCGCGGTTCCGGCACCAAGGAAGACGAAATCATCGCGTTGGTCGATCGCTTCAAGGCAATGCGCAAGGTGATGGGCGCGCTTGGCTCCGGAACTGGCGGCATTCTCTCTCGCCTGCCCGGTTTCAAGCAGATTTCGCAGCTGCGCCAACTTAAGAACATGGATCTTCAAGGCATGTTCCAAGGTGATGGTCCGCTCGCGGGCTTGGGCAGCATGATTCCTGGCGGCATGGGCGGCGGCATGGGTTTGGGAATGCCTGGCATGCCTGGTATGCCCGGACTTGGCGGATTTGGTGGCATGGGAATGCCTGGCGGCATGCAAATCCCTGGACTTCCCAAGGGTTACACGCTTCCCGGCATGCCTGGCGCACCTCGCAAAGCTTCGGTTGAGTCCGCAGCTGCCAAGGCCAAAGCTCGCGACAAGAACAAGCTGGCCAAAGCCGCTCGCAAAAAGCAGCGCAAGTGATCCCCGCGCCAAGTAGCCTTGGCACTCCCGCCTAATCTCTGTACTCTCCGTTTTTTAATGTTCGCCTTTCAGGAGCTGCCATGAGTTCTGATGAAACTGCATTGGTTTGGGAAAGCCGATCTAACGAAGCGATTTTACAAGAGGTTTTGCCTTCTTCGATTGCGGCCGAGGAGGCGCGCGCACTCGAAGATGAGCTGCCTGAAATTCGCAAACGTTTTGAAGGCGGTTCGGAAGTCGTTCGCAAGAATCTCTCGGAAATTACAGCACTTTTGAGGGCTTCCGAAAACGACGCCGAGCGCATGGCGAATCAGGGCACGTTCAAAAGTCTGTGGTGTCGCCTGACAGGTCGGAATGCGCGCGATAGCCGTGAAATCGAGCAAAATCTGAAGCGTGTGCAGGCACGAGCGCTGTGCGTGACAGAGCGGCTTCTCGAAAAACAGGAGTATTTGGAGCACGCGACGCGGTTTTTAGGCGCCCGACTCGAAATGGTCGCCATGGAAAACCTGAAGATGAAAGCGGTTTTGGTTCGTTTGGGCCAGCGCATCTTCGATCGTGTGGAAGGGTTGGAGGATCGCGTCACTCGCCTGGAGCAGCGCAGCGACAACACCGAACGACGTGTGGCGCTCTGTGAGTTGTTCCAAAGCGGGTTTTCGCCAAGCGCGCAGATGGCTTACTCGCGCATTCAGAATCCTCTGGAACGCGTGTTGCGCCTGACCATGGATTTTACCGAGGCGTCCGGCGGCGATTGGCGACCGATTGACTACCGCCGTTTGGAGTTGATGGCCGAGCGCGAAGCCAACGTGACCGACGAAACCACGATGTCGATCGCCGAAATGGTCGAAGGCGTGCTTAAGTTGCGCGAAGGCCCAATGGTTCGCTGGATTGGCGCGGAATCATTACAGAAACGGCTCATGGCGCAAACCGACGAAGGCGCTGAAGAGCTGCGCAGCTTCTACCCGATGCACTTTTTGCTGCAGCGGCCGCGCTGGTTTATGAAGCAAGGCTTGCCGCGAACCGGTCTGCAAATCGTGGCAGAAGAAGTTTCGAACTACGGTTTGGATCCTGAAAAGCGACTGGGTCTTTGGGAAATCGCTCGGATTTTATTGGAAGAACGCCTGGCATGGTCCATGGAATCCGGCGAACTCGTGCTGGCAAAGAGTGAGCAGCCCAAAGCGCTGGACGTGCCGGCTGTGCGCGATTTGGGTTCGACCACTGTTCGTTCTGTGAAGTTGGGCGACGTTGCAATCCAGGATTTGTACTTGGCAGCGGGCGAAATTTTGGCGTTGGGCTGGCAGCGGCGTGGCGCTCAAATGTCGCTTTTGCATTTCCAAGGTGACGAAATTACTCAAGTTTCGCGGCAACCGAACTGGACGCGCCCAGATCTCGAAGTAATTCCCGGCGGCACCAGCCTTTGGACGCTCAGCCAAGACCGCCGCGGCGCCGACGGCCTCATTTGGGACGCCTACCAAAGTTGCTGGCAATCGCGCAGCGCCACGCTTCCGACCGGCAGTTTCATCGACGGCATCGCAGCGAGCGGCTCGTCCATTGCCGGCTGGCGCATGAATCGCATCTACCTCAAAGATTCGAAAGGCACGCTCTACGAGCAGCCAGTCCCGCGCCGAATCGTGAGTAGTTCTGCGGCGTTAGGTGGCATTTTTATTTTGGATGGCAGCGAGCTTTTCTACTGGCGCCCGGCGAGCGACACCTTCCAGCCGCTCATTCGGCTCACAAATGGCATGCAGGGCTTAAAGGTTCAAGCCAGTCCAACCGGCCAATCTGCGGTGGTTTACGCCAAAGATCCGGACGGCAGCGAAGCGCTTTTTGCCGTTCGACTTCGCGCGAATCAACATTTTGACCAGTTCCGCCAGTTCTTCCAGGCGCCGATTTCGCGATTCTTCTGCGGCGACGACGACCAAACGCTGGTCCAATCCGAAGATGGCACCATGCTCGCGTGGAGCCACGAAGGCGACGAACGACTTCGCGTGGTTGCGCCGAGCGGCCACAAGCGCTTCGACTTGCTCGCCAGCGATGGTCAAGGCAACTTCGTGGGCCTGGAACGTCATCAGAGCGAAGTCGTGCTCTTCCACCTGTAAGTTCCCTTCTAATAAATAGATTTTTGAATCTTCAGTTTTCGATCACTTCTTTTTCGGATTCGAAATTTTTAAAATCTCAAAAACGAAACGGGCATCACATTTCTACGTCTGCTCCTATTGTGGTCTGTGCGTAGATGTGTAAGAAATCGCGCTTTATTTCCTCGAGGCGTGCATGGTCTACCATTTGCAAGCGCGGCGCGAAGATGAGTACCCGGCCGTGGAGCGGGCGGAGCTTCGTCATGGTTTAAGTGACGGATTGCCGGTTTCGCTCGGGTATTTTTCGGTTGCGTTTGCGTTCGGCGTTTTAGTCGTTTCAAAAGGTTGGCCGGCTTGGGTCGCCGTGCTGATTTCGGCCACCAACTACACGTCTGCGGGACAGGTTGCGGGCATTGGCGTGCTCACTGCGGGCGGCTCGTTTTTTGAAATGGCGCTCACGCAGGCGGTTATCAACTTGCGTTACGCGCTCATGTCGCTGTCGCTTACGCAAAAAATCCACCCAAGCGTGGGCACAAGCCGAAAAGCGTTTATTGCCTTTACCATTACCGACGAAATCTACGCGGTCTCGGCGAGCCAAAGAGGCTGGCTGTACAAATCCTACATGCTGGGATTGTCGATCGCGCCGTGTGCAGGTTGGGTGCTGGGCACAACCGCTGGTGCTGTGGCGAGCACGCTTTTACCGGCTGACGTTCGCGACGCGCTGGGGTTTGCGCTTTACGGCATGTTCCTCGCGATCATTGTGCCGCCGGCTAAGCAAGACAAATTTGTGTTGCTCGCGATTTTGATCGCCACCACAATCAGCTGCTTGCTTTCGCAAATCTCAATCTTTACAGGTAATTACGCTGGCTTCTCGATCATCATCACAGCCATTGTTACGGCGACCATCTGCGCTTTGGTTGCACCCATCGATCCGGATCAATCGATTCAAGCAGCCACGCGCATGCCTACAGCCATTCCGGTCGAAGAGGATGACGAGCGATGATGTCATTGCCGTCTGACATGTCGACCACGACGCTTCTGATTCATTTAGCTTTGATGGCGGGGGTCACGTATTTGATTCGCGTGCTGCCGTTGGTGCTGTGTCATCGTCGCGTCGAAAACCGCTTCGTGCTGTCGTTTTTACACTACATCCCCTACGCCGTTCTGAGTGCCATGATGTTTCCGTCGCTGTTTTCGGCGACCAATTCTACTTGGTCTGCGATTGCGGCACTTGTGACCGGCGGCCTGCTCGCATTTTTGGGCCGAAGTATGTTCGTGGTTGCGGTGAGCAGCTGCGTAGCGGTCTACGTGGTGGAATTGGCGCTGCGCGTGTTCTAATCACGTCTGATTGCGCACGCGAAACGCTCAACAATTTTGTGCCAGGTGGAATTGAGTAGGTGGGAATGACAGCGCCTTGTGACGCTGTCTGAGCAAGACTTACTTGAAGTATCTCTCAAGGAGGCCCTTCAGAGCTTTGCCGTGACGGGCTTCGTCGCGAGCCATTTCGTGAACGGTGTCGTGAATGGCGTCCAGGCCGTTCTTCTTGGCGCACATGGCCAGATCGAACTTGCCCTGCGTGGCACCGAATTCACATTCAACGCGCCATGCAAGGTTTTCCTTGGTGCTGGTCTTCATCTTGGGTTCCAAGTCTTCGCCCAAGAGTTCTGCGAACTTGGCGGCGTGCTCAGCCTCTTCGAAAGCGGCCTTTTCCCAGTACAGGCCAACTTCCGGATAACCTTCGCGGTGCGCGATGCGAGCCATGCACAAGTACATGCCAACCTCGGCGCATTCGCCTTTGAAGTTGGCCATGAGCTGCTCGAAGATG